>JAGBFY010000238.1 GCA_017936245.1 Kiritimatiellia bacterium | reverse complement strand
GCCACACCTGCGGAGATACAGAAGGCGTTCCGTCCGAACACGAAGTGCGTGTTTGGCGAAACCGTTGCGAATCCTTCCGGGGTCGTCCTGGATATCGCCAAGTTCGCTAAGATTGCCCATAAGAACGGCGTGCCGCTCATCATCGACAACACGTTCCCCACTCCAATTCTCTGCCGTCCGTTCGACTTCGGCTGCGACATCATCACCCATGCCACTACGAAGTACATGGATGGACACTCCTCACAGGTCGGAGGCTGCATCGTCGACAGCGGAAACTTCGACTGGGAAAAGCATGCCGACAAGTTCCCGGGTCTCGTGGAGCCGGATGAGTCGTATCACGGTCTTTCCTACACGAAGGCGTTCGGGAAGCTCGCCTACATCACGAAGTGTACGGCGCACCTGATGCGTGATTTTGGATCTATCGCGTCTCCGTTCAATGCGTATCTCCTGAATCTCGGACTTGAGTCCCTGCATGTGCGCATCCGCCGCCATGCGGAGAGTGCGCTCAAGATCGCCAAGTGGCTCAAGACGCAGAAGAAGGTCGCATGGGTGAATTTCGCCGGACTTCCCGACTCTCCGTACAGGAAGCTCGTGAAGAAGCAGTTTGACGGACCGTCACCATGCGGCGTGATGACGTTCGGCATCAAGGGCGGACGCAAGGCCTCCATCAAGTTCATGGACTCGCTCAAACTCATCGGTATCGTAACGCACGTTGCGGACGCATGGAGCTGTGTGCTTCACCCCGCTTCGCATACGCACCGTCAGCTTACCGACGCGCAGCTCAAGGCTGCCGGCATCCCGCCGGACCTGATCCGTCTTTCGGTCGGCCTCGAGGATCCGGACGATCTCATAGACGACCTCAAGCAGGCTCTCGCGAAGGTTTGACAGTCGCGATATATGTTGAAGAAACAGCCGGAAAGATTGCGGCCGGTCGTCCTGAACTCCCGTTCAGGATTGATCGTGCAGGCTGGCAGAAAGGAGTGAAGATACGGCACCTGTTCCGGCCCTGCCTGTTCAGTTTGATTTTCGGTTGAAAAAAAAAAAATGATTTTGGTATTATTTCGTGGCAAAGGGAGTAGAGCGGATATACCGCTTATGAGACGATTAGAGGCTGTTGTCATGAATATCCAAAACATCAGAAAGCATTTCATAGGTACGCTTGCGGCGTTCACCATGGTTTTTGCATCGTTCGCGGGCACAAGATCCAACGAGGCCGTTGTGTTCCTTGAACCGGAAAAGAGTTCTTTCTGGCAGACCGCGACAAACAGCACGATAACGCTCCCGGTGTGTTTTCCGGAAGGCGCGGCTTCCGCGGAGTTGACGGTTTCCGGACTGGGGTACAGGAAGGTCTATTCCGTTTCCGGCGATTCCTGTACGGTAGAGCTTCCGCCCGCGACCGCGCTTTCGTCGGAGAATGTGTATTGTTTTACGCTTGCGTTCGACAATGGAGTCACAAACCACGCCCGGCTCGGATTGATACAGGGGCTGGGAGAGGATGGCTGCGGCTCGACGCGCTGTCTTCTCCCCGAAGGCTCTCGCAAGTGGAACGCGGTTCCCCGCACCGCGGTGATTCCGATCCCGTACGGGATCAGCAGTTTCATGCTCAATGGCGTCGAGACCGATACTTGTCTCGGCGGGGCGCAGGGTTGGTATGCGATAGGTCCGCTCTCGGCAAATGTTCCCCTTGATGTGGAGATGGCTACAGGAGAAGGGGAGCTTTTAAAGGTGTCGCTCGCCGGAAAGTTCTCTGGATTCTTCCTGCATTTGCGTTAATCCGGAAAAGGAGACGAACATGAAACGCGTATTTCTCATGCTTTCAGCCGCGGCGGCCTGTGCGATGGATGCGGCGACCATCAGCGACGTCAGGATAATGCAGCTGTGGCCGTGGTCCACTGACATAAAGATCACCTACAGAATCTCGGATGTTGCAGCATCCACAGATGTCCATCTCAAGTGCTACGACGGCGACACCGAGCTTGAATCGGACAATCTGCACACTGCGCTCGAAGGTGAGCTGTATGGAATCGACTCTGATGGGATGAAGACTGTGATGCTCGATCCCGTAAAGGCGTTCGGCTCTTCCGGCTCGTTTGCAAATTTCAATGTGGAGCTGACTCCCGTCGCGACTCCAGCAAACGGTTCGGAGGTCATATACAAGATATTCGACCTCAACGCCAAGACGGTCGAATCCGTCACCCGCAACGATCTCATGAACGGCAAGTACGGCGATTACGAAACCGACTTTGCCCGCATCGGCAACGGATTCAACACCACGCTGTCCGACGTTCTCATCTGGACGGCGGTCACCAACGGCACCGAATACAAAACCGATAAGCTCGTCATGCGCAAGATTCCGGCGGCGGACGTGGAGTGGACAATCGGCTCTCCCGTCGGTGAACCAGGCAGGAACTACAATGACGAAAAAGGGCGTGAGACCCAGCACAGGGTGAAGCTGACCGAGGACTATTTCATCGGCGTTTTTGAGATGACACAGAGTCAGGCGCTTAAAGTCTGGGCGACGATCAAAGGCTCAGACACCTCGGAACATCATTTCGCCGATCTTCCTGATTCCGACTTGCGTCCTTATACCGGCATGACTTTCAATTCCATACGCGGGATGACTTCATGGGGTGCCGGAGATGCTAACGGCTATCCGAAAATAAACTGGCCGACCAATTTCCCGATGCATACCGTCTTCTACAACCGCTTCGCCGGAAAGATACGTTCGATGTTCAGGAATTATGCGGGAACGGATTTCGATCTTCCCACTTCGGCGCAGTGGGAGTTCGCCTGCAGGGCGGGAACCTCAACCGGGCTCAACAGCGGCAAAGAGGTGACAACCGTAGCGACCGATGCCCGATGCCCGAATGTCGACGAAATTGCGTGGAATGCATATTCCGACTATTCCGATGTGGACGGCGGAACGAATCAGACCCGTGCCGTGGGACTTAAAAAGCCCAACGCATTCGGTCTCTACGATATGCACGGCAACGCCGAAGAGCAGTGTCTTGATGTGTACTCCGCCGATATCTCCGTCTTTTATGATGGAGAGGCCGACAGTGGCCACACGTCTCCGCTCGTGGATCCGGTGGGGCCGACGTGGACGACAGACGGAAATCCTCAACGTACGCTGCGCGGAGGCTCATACACTCGAAGCAACCGCTATATACGATCGGGCTATCGTGATGGCGGAGGGCATACAACGCAGTCGCAGCACAAGGCGAATGTCGGTTTTAGAATGGTAATGCCGGCTGCGGATACCGGCTGGGCCAAATGAAAGAAGGGAACAGTTCAATGACAATAAAGACTTTCTCGATTCTCTCCGCCGTTTCAATTGCGGTTGCTTCCGCTTCCGCCGCCACCGTTGGAAAGGTCATCTGCCGTCAGCAGTGGCCGTGGAGCGCAAAAATAAACGTTGAATACATTCTTAAGGACGTTTCCGCCCCTGTGGACATACGGGTGCAGTGTTTCAACGGCGAACAGGAACTGTCTTCGGATCTGATGCACAACGCGATATCGGGAGAGGTGTTCAACGTCGCTTCGTCCGGGGTTAAGAGGTTTTCGATCGACCCCGTAAAGGCCTTCGGGAATGTCGCCGTGGATTTCGGCAATTTCAACGTCAGACTCACGGCAGTCGATGCGGAGGCCGATTACGACGAGGTGATCTACAAGGTCTTCGATCTGACGGGGACTCCGCCATATAAGCATACGGATATCACGCGCGGCGATCTTATGAACGGCAAATACGGCAGTTATGAGATTGACTACGAATGTATCGGCAACGGATTCAATACGACGCTCAAGGATGTGATCATCTGGACCGCAGTTACGAACGGCACCGAGTACAAGACGGATAAACTTGTCATGCGCAAAATCCCGGCGGCGGGGGTGGAGTGGAAAATCGGCTCGCGCACAGGTGAATTGGGAGCACCTGACGGTGGCAATTCCAGAAATGAAGTTCAACACACGGTTCGGCTCACAGAGGATTTCTACAGGAGCGTGTTTGAAGTGACGCAGGCGCAGATGGCCAAGTTCTACACCACGACGGAGGTAACCTGCGGCTTTGCAGGTGCGGAAGATGCCGATGTGCGTCCCGTGGAGTCATACCGGTACGGTTCTGAGTTGCGGGGACTTAACGATTGGAAAGCCCAAGACGGCAGTGACAGTCAAAACGAATGGGTTTATTGGCCGACCAATGCCTATCAGCATTGTGTCCGCTTCAATCGTGCACTCGGGAGTATGCGCAGTGCTCTTGGGATCAAGGTCGATCTTCCCACCTCGGCGCAGTGGGAATTTGCCTGCCGTGCGGGAACCACCAATGCTCTTTACAGCGGCAAGGAAATGGTAGGCGTGAAGCTGGTGGATCAGATTGATGTGACCGTGCTGAACGACACCGTATCTTACATCGGTGATACTGCACCTGACACAGCAAAAGTATTCGTTTGGGATACGTTAGATAACATCACTCCCCTTCAGGGTGCAAAGGTTATCACAGTAAAATAAATATCGTTTCTATCAGTCCCGGGATCATCTCCCGGGACTTTTTTTCTTGACTTTTCCATTCAGGTTTTATATAATATAATTAGGTAT
>JAGBFY010000237.1 GCA_017936245.1 Kiritimatiellia bacterium | reverse complement strand
GCATCGAGGCACTTCTTGAGAAGCAGACGGCATGCCCGAAGGTTGTGGTGGACCAGTTTGCTCCCACAGAGACCGTGATCAAGCGCGCGTTGAAGGAGCGCGGACGCAAAATCGTCGTCGATCAGCACCACAAGGCGGAAAGTGACATCGCTGTCGCGGCTGCCTCCGTTGTGGCGCGTGAGCTTTTTCTTCGCGATCTCATAAAGGCACTTCCGGAGTATGGACTTGAAGCTGCAACGGAGGAGAATCCCGTAGGGGCGATTCCGAAAGGGTCGAGCGATCCGCGCATCCGTGAGCTGGCGGAATCCTGCGTCAAGGAGAATGGCCCTGTTTGGATCATGAACCACTGCAAGGCGCACTTCCAGACGACTGACAAGGTCCTTGCCGCGTGTGGCTATTCTCGCGCTGATCTGCCGCCGGAAGGACAGGTGACTTCGGCCGTCAAAAACGGCAGTGACGTCCGCTTTGGCAAGACGAAGTCTTCAGCGGAATGAGATTGCTCTCCGGTGAGCCTCCAATCGCATTCCTTTGATGTAGGCACATCGGTTTTGTGATATAATCCTTAACCATATTTCAACAAGAAAAGGGATGTTTCCATGGCCGGAAAGAAAAAGATGAAGATTCGCATCACCGACACCACGCTTCGCGACGCGCACCAGTCTCTCTGGGCTACGCGTATGCGTACCGAGGATATTCTTGCCATCGCCTCGAAGATCGATGAGGCCGGCTACTATTCGTTGGAGTGCTGGGGCGGTGCCACGTTCGACGTGTGCATGCGATTCCTGCGCGAAAATCCGTGGGAACGCCTGCGTCTCATCAAGAAGGCGTGTCCCAAGACGCCGCTCCAGATGCTTCTCCGCGGTCAGAACATCCTTGGCTACAAGCACTATCCGGACGATATTGTCGAGCGCTTCGTCGCCCTTGCCTGTGAGAACGGCATGGACATCTTCCGCGTGTTTGACGCGCTGAACGATCCGCGCAACCTTGAGAAGGCGATTGCGTCCGTCAAGAAGTACGGCGGCCACGCGCAGGGTACGATATCCTACACGACCTCGCCGGTGCACACGGTCGCAAACTACGTGAAGCTCGCCAAGACCCAGGCTGAGATGGGTGTCGATTCGCTCTGCATCAAGGACATGGCCGGCATCCTCACGCCTGGCGCAGCGCGCGAACTCGTGTCCGCGCTCGTCAAGGCGCTTCCCGACATGCCCATTCAGGTCCATTCGCACATGACGAGCGGCATGGCCGCCGCCATGTACATGGCCGCCGCAGAGGCTGGCGCCGGTTGCGTTGACTGCGCAATCTCCTCAATGAGTTCGTTCTCTTCCCAGCCGCCGACGGAGTCCGTGGCGACGATTCTCGAGTCCGAAGGTTTCGATACGGGGCTCGACCGTGCGAAGCTGATGGAGATCAACGACTATTTCAAGGCTCTCCGTGCCAAGCGCCAGCCCGCTTCCTGCGCAAAGAACGTGGAGGCCGTCGATGCAGGCGTGCTTGTTCACGCAATTCCCGGCGGCATGATCTCCAACCTGTGCAGCCAGCTTGAACAGCAGGGTGCGCTGGATCGTCTGCCTGAGGTTCTTGAGGAACTCCCAAAGACGCGTGCGGACATGGGTTATCCTCCGCTTGTGACCCCTACGTCTCAGATTGTCGGCGTACAGGCCGTGCTGAACGTTCTCGGCGGCAAGCGCTACGGAATGGTCACGGACGAAACCAAGTGCTATTCCGCCGGCTTCTACGGACGCACCCCCGCGCCGATTGAACCCAAGTTACAGAAGAAACTCTGCGGTGGACTCAAGCCGATTACGTGCCGACCGGCAGATCTGCTGAAGCCGGGTCTTGCCGCAGCGGCGAGGGAGATTCCGGCAGGTCTCATCAAGGCCGAGGAGGATATCCTTTCCTATTGCCTCTTCCCCGAAGTCGCTCTCGGTTATTTCAAGTGGCGCGCTGCGCCGGCGGCAAAGCGCGATCCGATTCCTGCCGACACCGAAACGCTCGCGTCTTCCGCTTCAGCGGCGGCACCTTCAGCGGCGGCGTCTGCTTCTGCGTCGGCAAAGGCATCCGCCGATGTCCCGGCAGGTACGCAGGTTCTCGCTCCCTTGAACGGAACATTCTACCGCAGTGAAGCACCCGGCAAGCCTAATCTTGCGGCTGACGGAGCGTCCGTCAAGTCCGGTGACGCCGTCTGCATCGTTGAGGCGATGAAGCTTTTCAACCCTGTTAAGGCTACGGCGTCTGGCGCGATTACGTTCTTGGTGCAGCATGGCACGGCGGTCGTCAAGGGTCAGCCTGTTGCCGTGATTGCCTGATAAGCGGAGGTTGCCGGATATGGGATTCAAGCTTGTTGTCGCGTGCGGTGGAACCGGCGGACATGCGTTTCCGGGTCTTGCCGCCGCGAAAGAGCTTGCCTCCCGCGGACATGATGTCACTGTCTGGATGAGCGGACGCGATATTGAATCGAGTGTGCTCAAAGGCTGGGAAGGTTCGGTTTTCGCGACAGGCGCGAGACAGCTCTCCCTGAAGAATGCTTTCGCCAACCTTCGCGCGATATTGCGTTGCCGCAAAGAGATGCGCCGCTCGAAGCCTGACGCACTGCTTGCGATGGGGTCGTACTCAAGCCTTCCTCCTGTTCTTGCGGCGGCGGGATGCAAGGTGCCTGTTGTGCTTCATGAGGCCAACACCGTGCCGGGACGCGCCGTCGATATGCTGTCAAGCATGGCGAAGGCCGTCGCGATAAGTTTTGAGGAGACGGCGAAGCATTTTCCTGGCAAGGAGACTGTGCTTACAGGTCTTCCGGTCAGGACTGACATAGCCGGACAGCCTCGCTTTGAGAATATCCCTGATGATGCTTTCTGCGTTTTTGTGACAGGGGGCAGTCAGGGCGCCCATAGGGTCAATGAGATCGCATCAAAGGCTTTGGTTCTTCTCAACAAGGATCTGTCCAAGATCGGTAGAAGATTGCATGTCATCCACCAGACAGGCGTAAAGGATGCCGAATGGGTGGCGAAGGTTTATGAGGAAGCCGAGATTCCGGCCAGGGTTAACGCGTTTGAGCATGAGATGGGGCGCGCCATGTCCACAGCCCATGTGGTCGTCGCACGGGCAGGAGCTTCTACGTGTTTTGAGCTGGCGTTGACAGGACGGCCTGCGTTTCTTATACCCCTGCCGTCCGCAATGCGCAACCATCAGCACTACAATGCCGCCGCGTTCGCTTCAAAACTGGCGGCTGCGGAAGGTGTACAGGAAGATCTTACGCCCGGTGCATTGGCGAAATGGCTCTTCCATAAGACGGTGCATATCGGTTCGCTTCTGGAGATGGCCGGAAACATGAAGTCCATGGCGGTCCCTGACGCCGCCGGACGCGTCGCCGATCTTGTCGAACGCATTGCTGGAGACAAATGAGCCGATGAGCGATTTTCTTGATGTTACGTTTCTTGCAATCCTCCAGGGAGTTGCTGAATTTCTGCCGATATCATCAAGCGGTCATCTCGTCATCGGTCAGCATGTCCTTGGTGTGAAGGATGCCGGATTGCAGCTGGATGTGTTTCTTCATGTCGGGACGTTGCTTTCTGTCGCGATGTATTACAGGAAGTCCCTGTGGCGGATTGTGGCAGAGCACGATTTCAGCTATTTGGCGAAGATTGTCCTGTCGGCGCTTCCTGCGGTGGCGGTGTATGCGATCTTCAAGGAGGAAGTGGAGTCGCTGTTCAACAACACTAAAATGGTCGGCGCACTTCTTATGTTCACCGGCGCGGTTCTTGCCGGCACGCGGTTTCTGCCGACAGGAACGAAGGACGTCTCATTCCTTCGTGCATTGTGGCTGGGGTGCATGCAGGCCGTGGCCCTGCTCCCGGGTGTATCAAGGTCCGGCATGACGCTTGCAGCCGCCCGTTCTGGAAAGGTCGAGCCGTCGAAATCTGCCGAGTTCTCTTTTCTTATGAGCGCACCGCTCATACTTGGCGGTATGTTCCTTGAAATATTGAAGATGTTAAGTTCGTCGGTTGACGCTGTGCAGCAAGGTGTGGGGACAGGTCTGCTTGTGTGGGGTGCGCTCCTCTCTGCGGCTGTAGGATAATTTTCGCTTGTCGCTTTGGTAAAGACCCTCAAAGGGCGCTGGTTCTGGCTGTTCGGGCCATATTGCGTCGCCGCAGGTCTTCTGACCCTTTGCTTTCTTTAGAGGCAGCTGAAAAACCTCCATGAAAGCGGTTGGGGTACGCGCCTCGCGTTACCGTGAACGCGCGGGATGCGCGATTCTGCCGGATTTTGCAGTTGCTTGGATGGGATGCGTAGAAATTTGATATAATCCACAGCAATCCTAAAGGGAATAAAAACAATGACAAATTCCGAAAGCAACGTCTGCGACATTGTCGCATGCATCAAGAAACCTCGTGCGGCATTCACGAAAGCCGACATAAAGAAGTTCATCAAGGCGCAGGGCATCCGCCACGTCAATTTCATGTATCCGGGCGGTGACGGCCGTCTGAAGACTCTCAACTTCGTCCTGAACGATGAGGCGTACCTTGATGAGATCCTCTCTTGCGGCGAGCGCGTCGACGGTTCCTCTCTTTTCAGCTACATCGAGGCCTCCAGCTCCGACCTTTACGTCGTGCCGCGCTTCTCCTCCGCGTTTGTCGATCCGTTCGCGAAACTCCCGACGCTCTGCCTTCTCTGCTCGTTCTTCAACAAGGACGGAGAGCCGCTCGAATCCTCTCCCGAGTACACGCTCCGCAAGGCGTGCGCCGCGTTCAAGAAGGCCACTGGTCTTGAGTTCCAGGCGATGGGCGAACTTGAATACTATGTAATCGCTCCCGAGAGCGCATCCTTCCCGGCGGTTGACCAGCGCGGCTATCATGAGTCCGCTCCGTTCGCGAAGTTCAACGAGTTCCGCCAGAAGTGCATGCATTACATTTCGCTCGCCGGCGGCTTGATCAAGTACGGACATTCCGAGGTCGGCAACTTCACGCAGGACGGCAAGCTCTACGAGCAGAACGAGATCGAGTTCCTTCCCTGCGCAGCCGAGGATGCCGCCAACCAGCTTACCGTCGCTAAGTGGATGATCCGCAACCTTGGAGCCGAGTATGGCTACGACATCACGTTCGCGCCGAAGATCACCGTCGGTAAGGCGGGTTCCGGTCTGCACGTCCACATGCGACTCATGAAGAACGGCAAGAACCAGATGCTCAAGGGCGGCAAGATCTCCGACAGCGCAAAGCGCGCAATCGCCGGAATGATGAAGCTCGCGCCGTCCATCACGGCGTTCGGCAACATGAACCCGACGAGCTACTTCCGTCTGGTGCCGCACCAGGAAGCTCCCACGAACGTGTGCTGGGGCGACCGCAACCGTTCCGTGCTCGTGCGCGTTCCGCTAGGGTGGACCGCCAAGACCGACCTCTGCAAGCAGGCGAACCCGAAGGAGACCGCCGCCGCATACAATACCGCAGAGAAGCAGACGGTCGAGATGCGCTCGCCTGACGCCTCCGCCAATGTCTATCTGCTCATGGCCGGTCTTGCGGTCGCGTGCCGTTACGGCTTCTCTCTCAAGGATGGCGTGAAGGTCGCGGACGCGACGTATGTGAACGTCAACATCCACAAGAAGGAGAACGAAAAGCTTCTCAGCACGCTCGCCACGCTTCCGGACAGCTGCGCCGCTTCGGCTGACTGCCTTGAGGAGCAGCGCGCGGTTTACGAGGAGTGCGGCGTATTCTCGCCTGCGATGATCGACGGCATTCTCGCGCAGCTCCGTGCGTTCAACGACCGCACGCTCCGCCGCGACATCCAGAAGAAGCCGGCAGAGGTCGCAAAGCTCGTCAAGGAATACTTCTACTGCGGCTAACCGCTAACAGGGCAATAAAGGGAGGTGTCGGTATGGAATGTTCACGCAGACTGTTCATTGAAGGAATCGGTGCATTCACGGCGGTTTCCGTCGTTGGCTGCAAGTCGCCGAAGAAAGGTGAACTGCCGCTAATGCGCTTCGGTCTCGTGACCGACTGCCACTATGCCGACATCCCCTATGCCAAGCGCGAACATCCGATCGGGGACGCAGCCTATCGCGAGACGCTTTCCAAGCTCCGCGAATGCGTCGCCGTCATGGACAGCGAGCGTCCTTCGTTCCTGATAGAACTTGGCGACTTCAAGGATCAGGGGCCGGACAAGGCCTCCACCATCGAATATCTCGACAGGGTGGAAGCCGTGTTCTCAAAGTTTTCCGGGCCGCGCTACCATGTTCTCGGCAATCACGATCTTGACCTGATCGACAAGCCGGAGTTCCTCTCTCGCATCACGAACTACGGCCAGAAGGAGGCGTTGCCCCATTACTCGTTTGAGGTGGCGGGCATCAAGTTCATCGTTCTTGACGCCTGCTACAATTCGAAGCTTGAGGATTACGTTCCAGGCAACTGGGATTGGACGGACGCAAATGTGCCGCCGCAGGAACTCGCATGGCTGGAAGATGAGCTTGCGTCCGCGACTGGACAGGTGATCGTGTTCGGACACCAGTGTCTCGATCCCAACGCCGATCCGCGCCACATCGTGCGCAATGCCGCCGATGTCCGTGCGATCCTCGAAAAGAGCGGCAAGGTGAATGCCGTGTTCACGGGGCATCAGCATGCGGGGCTTATCAGTTGTGTGAACGGAATCACATACTATTCTCTCCGTGCGATGGTGCTCAATTCCGGAGAGAACGGCTATGCCGTAGCCGATGTGTATCCTTCCGGCGGCATTGTCGTGACGGGCTTCCGAAAGGCTGCATCCGCGAAATGGCAATCCAGAGGACTGCGGCGTGGGTCAGAGGAAAGTCTCCGTCGCAGACCGTAGCGCTGTCGTCCCTGAAGCCTTCGCATGGTCTCGGAGCCGCGTTGCATGCAGTCATAGTCCGGAAGTGCGCAGGCTTTGCGTCTCCCGCCATGTTTTCGGCGGCATTCCGAATGCGGAAGAGAACGACTGCATGAAATAGGTCGTGGAGTTGAAGCCGGACCTAGCCGCCACCTCCGCCAAGGGCAGGTCGGTGGTCTGGAGCAGGTGACGAGCCTCTTCAAGCCGCGTTCTGGCTATCTCTGCCTGGACGGTTATCCCCAGCACATCGCGGAACGTTCTCGTGACCGACGTGTGCGAGCGACCTATCTCAGCGAACACGTCCACGGCAGAGATCCCGTGTCTGGCGTTGCGCTGTATGTACACAAGCGCATCGGAGAGCCATGCCGGATCGACCGGCGCGGTTTCGGATGAAGCCCTTGTTACGACCCTGGAAGGGGAAATCTGCCTTATGATCATCCGTTCGGGAATGCCGTTCTCCATCATTTCCGCGAGGGTTTCCGCCGCCGTGTAGCCTATCTTCCGCGAATTGGGATCGACGCTGGAGAGCATGGGTTTGGCCGTGCCGCATATTATGATGTCGTTGTCCAGACCCAGTATCGCGACTTCACGCGGTACGCATATCCCGGCCGAATGGCATATTCCGTTTATCTGCCAGGCACGAAGATCGCTCGGACAGAATATCGCTACAGGTTTAGGAAGCGAGTTCAGCCATCTTTCGAGTTGTTTAGCATCTTTAGGCGGAGATAGAACATCGCTAATGTGATCTGTTTCATCGATGTTGTATAACGGTTCATTTTTGGATGAATATACATTACAGCCAAATCCATCGCGACGAAGACGCCTGATGAAAGATTTTTGGCAGTACACGGAAGTGCGTCCGCCGCCGTACGGACAGTAGGCGAAGTTCTTGAACCGTTTGTCCAGAAAATGCTCAGCCGCAAGGATTCCGACGGATTCATGCTTTGTTTTGACTACGGCAAAGCCCGTAAGCGGGTTTTCGTAATAGATGTCGACAACGGGCTTCCCCGTTGATTTGAGAAGACGCGCAAACGCATTTGAAGTCACGCGCGCTATGAACCCGTCAAGATGGCTGCGGATATGACGGCGACGGAGATCTTTGGATGTCAGGAACTGCAGATGCCAGTCGTCTCGGTCCTGCGCGTATGTTATGATTCCTTCGCACAGTTCACGCCCGAACGCCCTTGAGCGTTCCACTATCAAGCCGATGCGATATGTCTTCTTTGCATTCATGGCGCAGATTATACAACAAACACCTGCCTTTTGTGTTGCGTATTTTTTATAAAAAGTTGCGATAATCTAGATTGAGATATATTTTGCGCCCATGTATAATAGGAGGGCAAAGGAAGGGAAGTTTTCATGTCTGGAATCATAAGAGTCAAGATATATGCGGTTTCCGCCGCCGCGCTTGCGTGCTTTGCGGCGGTCGCCGACGTAACGTTCACCAACAAAGCGTTCACTCTCGTTGTCGGGGACGATGCTACGGTAAAGTCGCTGAGAATAACGGAGAACGGCGAAGAATGCGTGGAGGCGCGTGAGCGCATACCGCTGTTCACGGTCACCCAAGAGCGTCCGTTCAACAACGAGATCAAGCTCATGCACATGCACAAGCGCACCTCGTATCCTGCAAACCGCATCAGGCGCGACGGAGACAGACTTGTTGTGGGGTTTGACCTCGCTCCGTACGAGGCGGAGGTTGCGGTGTCCGTGAAGCCGACGTACATGGAATTCAAGTTGGTGCGGTTCATCGTGAAGCCGGAAGACTATGGCGATCTGAAAATGGACACGCCGCCGGTTGAGTCCTTCCGGGTGATGCAGATTCCGGCACGAAACCGCGTTAACTTCGGTGACTGGATCAATGCCGTGTGGGACGCCAGGTGCGCCGTGGGCGTAATCGGGACATCCTGCGAGACCGAGATCGATAACGAGGCACGGCATGGTTTCAGGCTTCTTACTGCGGATCTTTTGCGCGGACGCCGTCTGCGCGGAGGTTCAGCGGCGCTGATCGCGGCGCCGGGTCCGGATGCGTTTCTCGATGCCGTGGAGTGCGTGGAGACCGACTGCTCCCTGCCGCAGGGCGTGAAGAGTCGCCGTTCTCCGCTCATCAACGCCTCAATGTTCACGATGAGCGACATGACCCCGAGGAACGTGGACGACTATATCACTCTTGCGAAGAAGGCGGGGGTGAGAATGATGCTTCTCTATTATACCTGCATCGTGAAGGAGATCGATTCATGGGGATACAACGGCGACTGGGATATTCTTCCTGACTATCCCGGCGGACTTAAGGACGTTGCTGCCATGCTCGCCAAGATAAAGGCGGCGGGCATCCACCCCGGCATTCACTTCCTGCACACGCACGTGGGATTCAAGTCACGCTACGTGACACCGGTCGCCGACCACAGATTGAACCTCACCCGCCGCTTTATGCTTGCCAAGCCGCTCAACGACGGCGACACCGAGCTTTTCGTGGAGGAGACCCCGCTTGACTCCACAATGTATGATGGCTGCCGGATTCTCCGTTTCGGCGGAGAGCTCATTTCGTACAGGGGCTATACGTCGGATCCGCCGTACCGGTTCACCGGAATCGAAAGGGGGGCGCACGCGACCAGAAAGACAGCTCATCCAGCCGGCGAGATCGGAGGCATCCTGGACGTGAGCGAGTACTGGATACCGTTTAGCTGCTATGTCGATCAGCGCACAAGCCTTCAGGACGAAATTGCGGACAAGATCGCCGAAGTGTATTCAGCGGGGTTCGAATTCGCCTACATGGATGGTTCGGAGGGCGTGAACGCGCCGTTCAACTACAATGTCCCCCACGCCCAGTACCGCGTATGGAAGAAGCTGCGCCCGGAGCCGGTTTTCTGCGAAGCCGCGGCAAAGGCCCATTTCGACTGGCATATGCTGGGCGGCGCAAATGCGTTCGACATCTTCGCCCCCGAGGTGTTCAAGGAGAAGATCGTCGAGTTCCCTCAGGCGGAGGCGCCTTTGATGCGCAGGAACTTCACCCGGCTCAATTTCGGATGGTGGAAGCTGTACAAGCCTCAGCAGGAGGGGAAGAACCGCACAATCGGCACCCAGCCTGACATGTGGGAGTTCGGAACGAGCCGTGCGGCGGCATGGGATTGCCCTATGACGGTCCAGATGAACAGCGCGTTCCGCAAAGGTCATCCCCGTCTTCCCGACCTGATCGAGGTCATACGCCGCTGGGAGGACGTACGCGCAAGGAACTGGCTCACTCAGGCGCAGAAGGAAGCCTTGAAGTCCCGGACGCAGGAGCATCATCTGTACGTGAACGAAAAGGGTGGGTACGAACTGCACGAGATCGAAATGCTGCCGGAATCCAAGGGTGCTCCTCATCTTCGCGGATTCGTGTTCGAGCGTGGGGGCAAGCGCGTGGTTTCGTATTGGCATACGTGCGGAGAAGGGGTGTTCGGCGTCCCGGAACTCAGCGGGGGCAAGCCCTGCAGACTTGACGCGGCGGGGATGAAGTATCTTGAGACGGATCTGTCCATCGAGGACGTAAAGGCCGCCTTCGCAAAGGCAAAGACGGAATGACGGAAGGATGTGTCAGATGACGAAGCATAGCCTGAAAGGATGTGCTGGCGTTTGCGCATGGCGGTGCGCGTCTGCGGTGTTTTTCGCTGTCTGCCGCGTCTGCACGGCATGGGACGCCTCCACTCCGCAGCCCGACAGGTATGAACTGCCGCCCGCGTCTCCAGATGTTGTGAAGGAGGCCAGAGCTGCAAAGATGCACATAGGGTCCGTTTCTCCTTCTACACTGGTCGCGCATCGCGGCGAAGGCTGGATTTGTCCCGAGAACACAGTGCCGGCTTTCGCGGCTGCTGCGGCGGGCGGATTCCCTTTCGAGTGCGATCTGTGGCTTTCAAGGGAGGGCGTGGTATTCGTCACGCATGACGTGTGGATAGGCGCCAAGAAAGGGCATGCGGCGCATGGATGGGCAACGAACATGGTCTGGCGTGGTTCGCTGGAGAAAAGCGATGTAGGCGTATGGAAGGCTCCGGAATGGCGCGGTACCCGCATGCCGACCATTGACGACGTTCTGCCGTGGGCGGGTTCGGTTCCCTTCATCCAGCTTCACGTGTGTGATCCGCGCACGGACATGATCCTGCCCCGGCTCAAGGAGGCAATGGGTCGGCATCCAAACGCAACGGCCGGAAACGTGATCATATCCACTTCTGTCGCAGGGCGCGAATGGATGCGACGGAACATGCCGGGGTTCCGCCTGACGGACGGCAGTACGCTCAGGAACGGATGGTATGTAACGGATCCGCCGTTCAACGTAAAGGCTATCGCGGAACGGCTCGATCCGGCGAAGATTTCTGTATGGATGCCGAGATGGGACGAGACTTTGCTGACCGCGGAGATAATCTCCATGGTGCGTAGGAAAGGCATCAAGGTGATGGTGTGGACCGTCAACGATGCCGCATCGGCCTGGGCCGCGCTTGGGCGCGGGGCTGACCTTGTATTGACAGATCGCCCGTCGTCGCTTTTACGTGAAATGAAGGAGTTCTGAAGACCATGAGTGCAGTTTTGAACAGAAGGTCGTTTATCTCCGCCGGTGCGCTCGGCGTCGCCGGTGTGTCGATGTCGATGGATGCGGCAGAGCCAAAGAGACGGACCGCTACCAGAGGCGGGGTTCTCAAGGTATGCGTATTCGCCGACATACACTATCAGCCGGGTGTATACACCAACGACACCCCGGAGTTTCTCGAGAAGATTCTCGCCCGTGCCGAACGTGAAAGATGCGACATGGTGATCCATCTCGGCGATTTCGTCCACAATGTGCTGAAGGCTCCCGAAAAGGCGTATGTCAAGATGTACAACGAATTCAGGATACCTACGTACCATGTTCTCGGCAACCATGACCAGGACGATGCGCCACATCGGGCGACACTCGACGCCTATCGTCTCGACAGGGGGTATTATTCCTTCGACAGGGGCGGGTTCCGCTTCGTCGTTCTGGATCCCAACTACTACTGCGAGGAGCCCGGCAGGTACATACATTTCGATCACGGCAACTACCATCGCAGATCAAAGAAAGCGACTGTGAACTATGTGCCGCCGGATCAGCTGGAGTGGCTGCGCTCGGTGGTGGTCGGCTCCCCGGATCCGTGCGTGATCCTTTCGCACCAGAGCCTCGAGCGCCCGCCGAACGGCGGCAACGTGTTGAACAAGGACGATGTGCAGGCCATCTTTGCCGAGGCCAACGCTAAACGCCCGGGAACGGTGCGCCTTGTGATGAACGGACATCTGCATGCCGACAACCTGCGCATCATGGATGACATAGTGTGGTGGGATGTGAACTCCGCAAACAACGACTGGAATTCGAGACGTCACTACAAGTTTCCGCCGGAGTACCACAAGTCGCACGACAGGGCATGCCACAACGTCGCATGGAAAGAGCCGCTTTCGGGGATACTCACGCTTTCGCGTGACGGCGGAATCAGGATCGACGGGGCCAAGTCCGACTGGCTGTTCGGCGTTACGCCGAAAATGGCGGGATTCCCGGAGTTCGATTCCAACGGGCGCTATAAGCGCCCTGTTATACAGTCTGCAGACTTCAAAATGACATACAGGAGAGACTAATGAAAAAAAAATCGCTACTTACGGGGACAGTCGCCGCTGCCGTCTGTGCGGCGGGCTATGCCGTTTCGGCTGATACCGTTGTCATTGCACCCGGGGAGAGTGTTGAGACGAACGTAACCGGACAGATTATCGGCTCCTGCGACGTGCAGATAAACGAGGGCGACAGGGGTGGTGGAATCGTACGGCTGTCTAACGACTGGAACATGTATTCCGGCGATACGCGTGTGATGTGCGGAATGCTGGATGCTTCCGTCATTCGCGACAGCTACAAACCGTCGTCATTGGGGCGCAACGCAACCTCTCCGCAGACGCTATACGTAGGCAACGGTACGCTACGGTATTCCGGGCCGGCGGCGATGAGCTCCCGCCGGCTGGTTCTTGACGTCGAAGGACAGCGTCACGCCGCCGTGTTCGACATCGTGTCGGACTTGGCGTTCACCGGTGGCGCACGATCGGAAAGCGGTACGCTTCTCAAGACGGGATCAGGTACGCTGACGCTCGATCAGCCTGACGGCATCTGGCAGATGACGACACGAGGCGACGGATTCCCGTATCCGCCCACCCCCACCGCATTTTTCGGAAATGGCGATTCGCCGGAATCCATATACGAGTCGGGTTCGCTTACGGTTGTTGAAGGCCGTCTTGCGATCAAGGGCGGCGAAGCGGTCACGAACTATTTCGGAACGGTATGCAATGATGATGTCAGAAGCTCCTGCGCGGGCTTGACCTACATCGGCAAGACCACAGCCGACGGCATTGAACATCCGGCACATCTTGACATATACGGCGGATACAGCCATTTCGGCGAATATATTAGATTCGACGTCTCCAATGGATTCAATACGGCCGTCAATTCGTCGCTGAACATTTACGGAGGAAAGGCGCTGGCGAGGTTTGTGGAAGTCGGCGACGCGAAAGGTAAGAGTGTGAAAACCTGTCCGGAACTCAATGTCTACGAGGGTGGCGCGGCGAAGATCGGATACCTTCACGTTGCGCGCTCGAAGGGATCTAAAGGCCGGGTTGGAGTATACGGAGGACGCATCGATGTTGCGGGAGCCATATATGTCGCAAACGACGGTGGCGGTACGGACTTTGACGATCCTCTTCTTCCTGTGGCGCACGTGACGGTGGCTTCCAACGGCTGGCTTGTCGGTAGCATGACCGTGGACGGATACTCCGCACTGACGCTTCGTCTTGCGAGCGGCGGAACCTACCAGTTCTGGAGTTTGGCCGACAGAGGACGTGTGGTTGTCGAAGGTGATGGCGGTACGTTCCGCCAGACTTCCGCAGAAGCGACATTCCCCAATACCGTGTTGCGCATCGGCTCTGGCGGCCTGACGCTCTACGGGAACACAATGATCTTCCCCGGCTCTGTCGAGGATGATCCAGAGGCGGACGATATTGGACCGCTCACCATCGACTGCGGCACGGCAAAGTTTCCCAATGGTGTAAACTTCACCGGCGAAATTGCCGTGAAGGACAACCGTACGCATGTCCTCTCCGGAAATGTTGCGGCAACCAAGGTGACGATGGACTCCGCCACCCTGTCGGCAGATGCGGATGTGACGGTCAGCCATTTGGCGCATAGTATCGGCAAGGTCGCCACCTTCGCCTTCTCGGCCTTCAACGGGAAGGTGAAGAAACTCAGTCTCGCGAAATGGGATGTTCCGAACAGCGTGAACATCACGCTCTCGGGGGCCGTCTCCGGCGCGACCTACGAACTTATGACGGTCCCATCCGATTGCGGAGTGTCGGCCAGCACCTTTGTCGCGAAGAGCGTGAACGATTCGCTTTCGGCGACGTTTTCGGTGGATGCGTCGGGCGATATATCCACTGTCAGTGTGACCGTCGGTCCCGCCCCGGCGGCACTTGTGGACGGCGGTTCCCGTGCCTGGTGCAATGCCGGCGGTGGAGACTGGGCGACCGGTTCCAACTGGACGGAAGGCACGGCTCCCGCCGAAGGTTCGCGTACGGCGGTTTCATTTCCGACGGCATCCTCCGGCGAGAAGACGTCCGTTTCTCTGAATAAAGACGTTGCTCTTTATGGTTTGGCTTTCGATGCGGCGCCGGGATACAGGGTTGCCGGAAGCGGCTCAGTGGATGTGTACAAATCCGGAACTGCGGTTGTCTCAAGCAAGACGGGGACGAACGCCGTCGGTACCGCGATGACGTATTCGGGCGCTTTGCGTCTGGCGGCGCAGTTGGGAGGACGTCTGGAACTCTCGTCGCTTGAAGGTCGTGGCAATGTGCAGCTCAACGATGGCTTAAATGGGGCTGCAACTGGCTTGAGCGGCTGTGGCAGCGTGGTTGTCGGCAATGCTATGGTCAATGGTACGCTCACGGAATGTAACGGGTTGCTGGAAGTGGGACAGATGGGACCGGGGGTGACGGCACTCTCGATTGGTTTTGGGCTTTTTCGCTACACGGGCGGAAGTTGCACGCTCAATGGACCATTGACGGCGAGTGCGAATAATGAGGCTCAAACGCAGATTGAAATCACTGATCCCGATACGGTGATGACGGTTGCAGGTCCAGTGACGCAAGTAGCCGGAGCGTTTACTAAACGCGGGCAGGGAACTCTCGTTTTCGCAGGCGATGGGGAAAATGTTGTTTCTCAAGCTGATCTGGTGAGAAACAACTTCTCGGATTGGGGGTATGCGAGCCATGACAATAAATGGGGATCTGGCAACGCTGAATTGTCACCCATTGATGGCTCGGGTTCGGCGAAGTCGTTTTTCGGCCTTTCGTGCGCCGGCGGTACGCTTCGTTGGGGAAAAGATGGTCAGAAACTGACTGTTAGAGGTGGTGATCTTGTCGTGGGCACTACGACAACCGCCTCTCCAGGGTGCGAATATGATGCGGAGGCGGAGATCAACGGAGGTGAAACAGTTGTTGCGGATGGTAACATCGTCATTGCCTGGAATCACGGCAATTTGACAAAAGGGACGCCTGCCAAGGAACGGTTGGCTTCACGCCTGACGGTGAATGACGGCATCGTAACCGCGAATGAGTTGATTCTCGTCAACGATGCCTGGAGGCTTGATCACATTACGAAGTGGCCTAACGCGGCCCAAAGGCAGTACTCGACGGTTGATGCTGTTTATCGTCAGACTGGTGGGCGGGTTAGTGTAGGGAATGTCACGGTCGGCAAGAGTGATGGCGGTACATCTACAGCGACTGTCGCACTTGAAGGCGGTGAATTGACTGTTGCCGGCGATTTCTTGGTCGCGCACAATATGAAACCGAACGGATCAACGCTGAAAAACATCACCCTTGGGTTCAACGGCGGAATGGCGGATATTACCGGCTGTTTCTACATCTGTAACGGCAATTGGAAAAACCCGCCCGTGGCAGTTGATGTGAATGGCTGTACGGTGCGGTGCAAAGAGTTCCGTGCAATTTACGGTAAGGTGACGATGAATTTAGGCGAAGGTGGCGTTTTGGCGTCTACATGCATGGAGGTTGCGTCTGGCATGGCTGACAATCCGCACGTTCTTAACTGGAATGGTGGTCTGTACAAGGGCACCGCTGCAGATGGTGCCATCCAACGGTGGAAAACGCTGAACATCGGAGAGAAGGGGGCGTGGCTAGATACTTCCGAAATGACGGGTGGCAAGCTCTACTTCCGCAATGCGGTCGCATCCGCATCGGGAGCGATCCATGTGTGCGGCGACGATCCGATGCGTGCGGTCGCATTCGACGACGTGTCGATCGGCTGCACACCGGTTGTGGTCGAACCGGGCGGCAGTGCGTTTGCGTATTCGACCGTGTGCGCATCCGCTTCAGCCACGGTCTGCAACGATGGTGCGTTCGGCTCGCGCTGGACCTCCACCGAGGGTGCGACGACGCAGGTCGGCAATCTTACGCTGGGCACGAATGCAAATGATCGCACGATGCTCTATTTCACGACAGGGAGCGGCTATATCACCCCCGTCAAGGTGGACGGTACCCTTGCGGTCGACGGCATTGTCGAGATCGCGGTCATGAACGACGGCCTGACGTCTCATGAGGCGGAGACATTCTCCTCCAAGCCCATTCTGATCGCGCCGAAGGGTACGATAGACGTTGAAAGATTCGAATTCACGTCCCTCATGCCGATGGTGCAGGCGACATTGAGTGTTGAATCCTATGACGACGCCAACGATAAGCTCGTTATGACGACTGTTGTGAATCAGGATGCCGAGAGTTTCTCCTCTCATACATGGAAGTCTCCGGCGGGCGGCGCATGGGCTTCCGTCTCAAATTGGGATTCAATGCCCAACGATCAGGTGGACAGCAAGGTCGTGTTCACGGAGTCGCTGGCCGGAATGCAGACCATCGGTCTGTCGGGTGAGAGGACGGTAGGATCCATCGCGAGCGCGGCCCAGGACCTTACGCTTGCGGACGGTTTGCTCAATGTCGCATCCACATCTGGCGGCAAGATCGAAACGACCAAGGGTACTTTCACCCTTCCTGCGGTTTCGGTGGATGCGAACGGTCTTACGCTTGCGACGGTTGCCGGTTCCACCCAGATCGTCTCCCGGGCCATTTCCACGCCTGCGCCCGCGACGGCGGTCTCCGTCAATCCGGTTTCAGGATCTGGAACCGTGCGCATCGCCGCTCCGCAGAACGGACAGTCGTTCATCTCTTCCTCAGGCACGCTTGAAGGCCCTGCCTCCGCATTCGACGGCGGCAAGGTGACGGTCAACAATGCCACGTTGCGTTTGACCGAGGGAGGGTTTGTCAGGAGTGCCGTCCATGGCGGTGGTGCAGGCATGGTCTTGCGGGTAGAGGGTGACGTCTGGTTCGATTCGGACGTGAGCGCATCCACCACGTTTATCAAGACAGGTCCCGGTACTGCCTACCTCGGCGGATCGGGTTCGGTTAGCCTTGGCGGATGGGGCGGCGGATCCGGGGAGACGGACATCCCCGCCAACGGAGACCTGCCCGGAACCAAGAATGGAAGGATGAGCCATTTCGCCGCCGGATGCGTTGCGCTTGGTTTGAACGACGCGCAGACGATAACATATCCAGGGGGCGGAAATGTATATGTCGGATCTCAATATGTGGAGTTTGATTCCAATGGAGAAATCGTACAGCCAAGACTGGATATCTACGGCGGTACGGTGACATTCCCGAATCTCCGCATAGGTGTGGAGTGCGGCGGCTACAGACGCATATCCGGAAATGAAGGCAAGATACTGCGTCCGACGATGAACATCTACGGCGGAACGGTCACATTCGGTGATTTCTATCTGGGTGACAACAACTCAACCGACGGAAACGCCGTCAGTACCGTAAACCTTTACGGCGGCACCTTCACTTCCGCCAATCAATGGATTGCCTTTGGTGTGAACCGTACGGAATACATGCCGGAATACGGACAGCAGAAAGCGGTCGTCAACATATACGGAGGTCTTCTTTCCTTGACGCATACGGCGGACAATGTCGGTGAGATAAGCAAGGTGAACGGAGATACGGACATCAATCTCTACGGTGGCGAATTCCGCTATGCGGGAAGGTGCAGGGTGACTGCCACCCACAAAGACGCGAAGATCAACATCCGCTTCGCAGGCGGCATGCTGACGGCAACGGAACTGCTTTGCGCAGATTTCACCGCTGGCGGAGAAGGTTATCGCAACCTCTACTGGGATGGCGGTACGTTCAAGCCTACAGCCGACCTCAAGGAACTTGCCGATAACTGGTCCGCAAATGTCATTGGCGCGGGCGGCGCGAAGTTCGACCTTTCCGCCATCCCGGACGGCTCATACATATTAAACAAGCCGTTCTCGCACGACGAGGAGTGCGAGGGAGAGGATGGCGGCATCGAATTGACCGCAGGCGGTACGCTTGTCCTGAACGCTGCCAACGAGATGAATGGTCCGGTCGTTGTTCGGGGCGGGAAGGTTCTTCTTGGCTTGCAGGAAGCCATGCGCGGCGGACTTGTCCTTGCCGGAGGAATGTTTGACTGTAACAATTTCGATGTGAATGCGACCTATCTCAAGGGTTCGGGCGGCGAGGTCCAGAATGGTTCTGTGTTCGTTTCTGGGATGATTGCTCCGCTGGATGGAACGTTGAAGGATGTTCCGTATGCGACCGTCCCAATGCTGGCCATCGGAGAGGATGCGGTCGTGAAATGTCTGGCGGAGGAGACGGACAAAGGATGGTCCGCTCCGTATTTCCGCGTGACGGACGGCATTTCCGCCGCGAAGATCGTTCTTGACTTCGGTGTTGACAGCGATGTTGCGCTTCCTTCCGACATACGCATAAAGATCGCCGAGTGCGGGGAAGGGGTTGTCTTCCCTCCCGTGAAGGGAATCAACTACGGCATCGCGAGAGGGCGTACATTTGTGGGTGAAACGGTGGCGAATCAGGAGACCGGCATGACGGATGTGTATGCCGTCCTCCGTCCGATGGGTACGGTCGTGGTGTTCAGATGATGTCGCACAGCATGAAGAAGACTCTTCTTTCCATGGTTGTCTGCGCCGGACTCGCGGCGCAGGCGGGGTTCTACCGGACGAGGCAGTCCCAGGATGGCGCCTGGCGGATTGTCGCCCCTGGTGGGCGTGAGATTTTTCTTTCGGGTGTGGATCACGTCAAATGGACGGGGCACCGCTGTGAACGCACCTCGTCCGCTGCGTACCATGAGACGAATCTGAAGAAGTACGGGACGAAGGCGAAGTGGGAGGCTGCCGCCATGTCCCGTCTTGGAAAGTGGGGGTTCAACCTTCTCGGGGCAGGATGCGATACCGACCTGAGACACAGGGGCTTTGGTCACACGATATACCTCGACATCGGCGGGAAGATGGCGAAGAAAGGCGGCAGGTTTGCCATCCGCGCCAACCCTGCAGATGTGCCTTGCGGCGGATTCCCGAACGTGTTCGATCCGGAATGGAGAATCATGTGTGAACGTGTCGCCGCGGAAATGTGCGCGGCGCAGAGGGACGACCAAGATCTCGTCGGGTATTTCATCGATAATGAACTTGCGTGGTGGGGCGATGGCGCGTTCAATCTCGCGTGTGGGCTTTTCGACTGCGCCGCAAAACTGCCGGAGGGGCATTCGGCGAGGGACGCTCTTGCCGGGTTTCTTGCGGAGCGCGGAATCGCTTCCATCTCCGGTGTAGGGCATGACGTCAAGGTCGCATTTCTGCGCCTTGCCGCCGAACGCTACTTCTCCGTGGCCGCCGCTGCAATCCGGAAGGCCGATCCCAACCATATGATTCTTGGATGCAGGTTCGCCGGGTTGAACGGGGCCCATGCGGAGGTGTGGAAGGCCGCCGGGACGCATTGCGACGTCGTGTCGTTCAACTGCTATCCATGGGTGGATCTAGACCGCAATGATGTCATGGGCGGCGAGGCGATGCGCAACATCCGCTTCGAAGACATGGTGTCCGAACGGTACGCATGGGCCGAGAAGCCGTTCATGGTGACGGAATGGAGTTTCCCCGCTCTTGATTCCGGTCTTCCGTGCATGCATGGTGCGGGTCAGCGGTTCAGGACGCAGAATGAGCGTTCCAGGGCGACTGAAATATTCCTTCGGGCGATGGTGTCCTCCAGAAGCATCGTCGGTCACTCCTACTTCATGTGGGTCGATGAACCGTATTTCGGCATCCGCAAGGATCTGCCGGAGGATTCGAACTACGGTCTTGTGGATGATGGAGACAGGCCGTATCCGGTGACAGACGTGTTCGCCCGTCTCCTGAAGTCTTCCTCTTCGGAGCCCAGGGCCATGGCGGCGTCTGAAAAGTCGTCGGCTGCCGTGTCCTTGCCGCCGTCGCCTCCGGCGGGTGGATGTTCGTTTTCGAAGGAAGGCGATGTCTATCTGCTTAAGAACCGTGATGGGCTTGAACTTCGCGGACGCATCGGCGGAAAGCGGATGTTCGACAGGGTTTCGCTACGCGGCGTCGAGATAGGCGCCTGGAACGCAATGCTTGCGTTCAGGTCGAGCGGGAGAACGCATTGGCGGGATACGATGAAGGTGACGGACGCAAAATGGGACGTCTCATCCGGGACGCTCACGCTGTGCGCCGAAGGAGGCGTCGGAAGTTGTGGCTTCAGCGTATCCCATGAGATCAGGCCCTATGGGGACAGACCCTGCTTTGTAGCCCGCTGTTCGAAGGTGGTGAATGTCGGGAAAGGGCCGCTTGAGCTCAAGACCGTCTATTTCAGACAGTATGCCCCGTACGCCGCCGCGACCGTCAAGCGGGAGCGCGTTCCGCACCTTTGGAAGGAGCCGGATCGTGCGGAATGGAACGATCCGGAGACCGGCAGACGATGGGGCGGATGGACGGCAGCCGGTGATGCGGAGATATTCCTCTATTACATCGACCCGAATTCACAAAGCGTCCATTCGGACGCGGGCTTTAGCGCCGAAGGGCGTACTCTCGCTCCGGGGGAGGAATATGTTCCGGCGGACGGGCATTCGTGGATGGTGGCCGAAGCGGAGGCTCCTGTCGCGCATGTGGATCCGTTCATCGGGACGGCGGGCACCGGGCACACATACCCCGGTCCGACGCGTCCCTTCGGCATGGTGCAGCCCGGTCCGGACACCGGATACGGCGACTGGCAACATTGCTCCGGATATCGTTGGGAGGACCGGAAGATACTTGGCTTCTCCCAGACGCACCTCAGCGGAACGGGATGCAGCGATCTCGGGGATTTCCTTCTCCTGCCGTTCACAGGGGAGCTTCCTCACGGCGAACCCGGCGGTTTCAAGAACCCGGAAACGGAGATGGCGTGGCCGGGGTACTATTCGGTGGATCTGACGAATTTCGGCGTGAGGGCAGAAATCACGGCGGCGAAACGCACAGCGTTCCACCGTTGGACTTTTCCCGAAGGCAGACCGGCAAAGGTGATGCTTGACCTGCAGTATGGTGCGGTCGAGCGTTCCAGAGACGTGATAAACACGCATGTCGTCTCCTCTTCGCTCAACTTCGGCAAGGACCGGAAGCACGTTTCCGGGGGGAACGTGCTTTCCGCATGGCTCAGCCGGGAGGCTTATTTCGCCCTTGTATTCGGACGCAGGTGGAGATCGTATCGCGTTCTCCCGAAGCGTGATCCGCGAGAAAAGGCGAAAAGGGTGGTGTTCACGTTCGATCCGCCGCCGGGCGGCGTACTTGAGGCGCGCATTGCTATCTCCACCGTGGATGCGAAGGGGGCGCGCTCGAATCTCGCCGCAGAGGCCGGCATGTCCTTCGAGGAATGCCGTGCCGCCGCCGCATCCGAGTGGAATTCGATGCTGTCCCGGGCGGATATAGACGGTGCGGATGAGGAGTCCCGGAGGATATTCAAGACCGGACTCTACCACCTCTTTACGCAGCCCAATGACCTGGCGGATTCTGATAGACGCTATCGCGGTGCGGACGGCAGGGTTGCCAAATCGGCGGACGGGAGCTACTATTCGGGTTTTTCCCTGTGGGATACGTTCCGCGCCGCGCATCCGCTCTACACCATCCTTGCTCCGGAACGTGTGGACGGATTCGTAAACTCAATGCTTGCTCAATACCGTGCCGTCGGGTATCTGCCTGTCATCCCGTATTTCGGATGTGAAACATTCTGCATGATCGGCAACCATTCCGTTCCGGTGATTGTGGATGCGTATCTAAAGGGGTTCAGGGGCTTTGACGAACGGCTGGCGTTCGAGGCGGTGACGAACTCACTAACCGTCACGCATCCCGGAAAGGTCAAGGAGGATTGGGGATACTATGACAGGTTGGGGTACTATCCGTACGACATGATAAAGGGCGAGGGAGTTAGCCGCACCATGGAGTGCGCGTATGATGATTCCTGCGCGGCAAAGTTCGCCGCCGCGCTCGGTGAGGAGGCGGGTGTCGCGTTCTTCTCGAAGCGATCCAGAAACTGGCGCAACGTGTTCGATGCAGGAAAGACGCTTCTCGTGCGCGGGCGCGACATTCGCGGCAACTGGAGAACGCCTTTCGATCCGCGCAGAATCGGCGGCGGGGGGGACTGGATGCCTTACGACTGCACAGAGGCCAATGCGTGGCAGTACACCTGGCACGTCCTTCACGATCCTGCCGGACTTGCCGCGGCGTTTGGCGGAGCGAGACGTTTCGGCGAACGGCTCGATATGTTCTTCTCCGATGCGGGACGCGCCGCAGGTTCTGAGGACTGCCCGGATGCGATGGGCAACTACGGACAGTATGCGCACGGCAACGAGCCGAGCCATCATATCGCCTACCTGTACAGCTGGACGGACCGTCCATGGGTGGCGGGCGAGCGCGTACGCGACATCGCGAAGCGTTTCTACTCCGTGAAGAAGGACGGCATCTGCGGCAACGACGACTGCGGGCAGATGGATGCCTGGTACGTGTTTGCGGCCCTTGGCTTCTACCCGGTGGATCCATGCGGCGGGAAATACGTGCTTGGTGCGCCGCTTTTCCCACGCACGGAGGTCCGTCTTCCTGACGGCAGAAAATTCACCGTGCTTGCGAATTCGCCCTCTGACAGACGTTGCCGCGTAGAGTCCGCGTTCCTGAACGGCAGGAAAGTGAAGGGATGGGCGATCGGTCATGCCGACATCATGCGCGGAGGTGAACTCGTGTTCGAGTTGCGGAGCAGATAGGATTTGGTACAGTCATAAACAACACAAAAGAAAGAGATCAAATATGTCAAGAATAACGATACCGGTGGAAGAGTTCAAGGAGCGAGTCGCAAGGGCGGCGAAGCTTGCGGCGGAGAAGGGGCTGGACGTCCTTGTCGTGAACGGCTCCGAGGCGGACTATGCCGATACGCGCTATTTCTCGAATTTCTGGCCGCTCTTCGAGCGTTGCGGCGTTGCAATCGCGGCCAACGGCGAGGCGGCGCTCATGGTCGGTCCCGAGTCGCAGGTGTTCGCCGGAGACTTCAGCTGGATGGACCGTGTGTGCGTTGTGTACCAGTACCGCGAGTCCGCCAATCCCACCTATCCGGAACTCAAGAGCGAATCGTTCAGAGACGTGTTCAGGAAGCTTGGCGTGACCGGCGACAACATCCGCATCGGAGTCGCCGCGAAACTCAACACGAACGTCGTGCAGTTCGAGGGAATCCGCGAGTGCTATCCGAATGCCGAAATCGTCTGGGCGGACGACATAATGGTCTCCCTGCGCCGCATCAAGAGCGTCAATGAGATCGCCTGCATCCGCGAGGCGGCCCGCATCACCGACCTCGCCACGAAGGCCGTCATGGCGGAGCTGAAGCCCGGGAAGACCGAGCTGGAACTCGTGGGCGTCGCCCAGAAGTGCATCTACGAGAACGGCGCGGAGTACGAGGGACTTCCGATGTACTGCTTCGCCGAAAAGTCCACGCGTCACGCGATCTCCCGTTCTAGCTACAGGGTCATCCAGTCCGGCGACATCGTGCAGCTCAACCTTTCCGCGAAGATATGCGGATATTCTCCGTCCATCGGACTTCCCGTGTGCTGCGGAAAGCTCTCCCCCGAGAAGCGCGAACTCGTACAGTTCGGCCTTGACGCGCACTACTGGACCGAGGCGAACCTCAAGCCGGGCGTTCTCGCCTCCGACGTCGCCAAGAACTTCATCAGGTTCTACGAGCAGCACGGCAGGCGCGACAACTACTTCTACGGCCCCTGCCACGGCACTGGCCTCATAGAGGTCGAAGCGCCTTGGATGGAGACGAGCTCCGACTACGAGCTTCAGCCGAACATGACGTTCCAGATCGACACGTTCGTCACGTCGCCGATGTTCGGCCTTCGCTGGGAGAAGCCAGTAGCGATCACGTCGGACGGCTGCGAAAATCTCGCGCCGGCGCAGATCGGTCTGAACGGTCCCATCGAAGTCGAGAATTGAGGTCTTTGAAATGCGCTATGAACTGATGAGACCGGGCCAGATACGCGAGGCGATCGCCAGGCGTACGCCAGTCGTGCTTCCGCTCGGAGTGTTGGAATACCACTCCGAGCATCTTCCCGTAGGCATGGACACTCTTGCGGTGGAACGCGCCCTCTGGGAGTATGAGAAGGAGGCCGAGGTTGTGATTCTCCCCAGCTTCTGCTGGGGGGCGTCCTCTCGTGCGGTCGCGCCGTGCGAGGGGCGGGGGTCCATCCCCGTCGATTCGCAGGCGCTGGTGCCGATCGCGAGGCAGATATTCCGCGGACTTCTTGATGTCGGATTCCGCAATATCCACACCTTCATCCATCACCAGTCGGAGGACTTCAATGCCGGAATGCCGACGGACCTTGCGTTCCGTCTTGCGTCCCGTCAGGTTATCATGGAGTTTCTTGAGG
>JAGBFY010000236.1 GCA_017936245.1 Kiritimatiellia bacterium | reverse complement strand
GTCCGCCAAGCGCGAGCAGGAGCGCAAGGATCGCGACGCCGCTGAGAAGGCTGCCCGCGCCGAGCGCAAGGCCAGGGCCGCTGAAGAGAAGGCCGCCAAGGGTGAGGCCTCCGTCAAGACCGCCGTCCGCGGCAAGAAGTCGGCTGCTCTCTCCAACGCCGTGAAGCAGGCCGCCCGCGCCGCCAAGGAGGCCGCCGAGTCCAAGGCCAAGGCTGATCTCGCCGCCAAGCGCGCCGCCGGTGTCGCTGCTGCTGAGGCCGCCGTCGCCGCTGAGGCTCCGAAGGCTGAAGAGGCTGCCGCTCCCGCCGCTGAATAATCAGCGCCCCTAATAGGTAACAGGAAAGGAAATTTCAAGATGGAAATCACGATTGCAATGATCAAGGAGCTCCGTGAAGCCACCGCCGCTGGAATGGGCGCGTGCAAGGAAGCTCTTCAGGCCTCCAACGGTGACATGAAGGAAGCCGTCAAGTACCTCCGCGAGAAGGGTCTCGCAGTCGCCGCCAAGCGCGTCGACAAGGAGTCCAAGCAGGGCATCATCGCCCTCGCCGAGGCTGCTGACAAGAAGACGATGGCTCTCGCCGAAGTCAACTGCGAGACGGACTTCGTGGCCAAGACCGAAGCCTTCATCAAGTTCGTTGACGACGCTGCCAAGGTCGCTCTCGAGGGCAACGACATCGAAGCTACACTCAAGGATGACTACCAGATGCTTCTCACCAAGACGGGTGAGAACGTGAAGATCCGCCGCAGCGAGCGTTATGCGCTCGAGGGAGCTGGTGTGCTCTCTGGCTACATCCACATGGGCGGCAAGATTGGCGTGCTCGTCGAACTCGCTTGCGAGAAGGATGATCCGGCTCTCGCGGATGCGGCTCACATGATCTGTCTCCAGATCGCAGCCAACGCTCCGAAGTACATCAACCCCGAGGACGTTCCGCAGGAAGAGATCGATGCCGAGCTCGAGATCAAGCTCAACGCACTCAAGGAGCAGAAGGGCAAGCTTCCTCCGGAGCAGGCTCTCGTCGGCATCAAGAAGGGTATGGCCGCCAAGTACTGCACGCAGATCTGCCTCGTCAAGCAGGACTATGTCGCTGATGCGGACATGACCGTTGAGAAGTACCTTGACGGTGTCGCCAAGAACATCGGCGCAGCCATCACGGTGAAGCGCTTCGCGCGTCTCCAGCTCGGCGCCTAAGCCGTTCTTGCGTACGTACGCATACACAGAAGCCGGCCGTCCTTTAGAGGATTGGCCGGCTTTGTCATATGTTTTCAGTGTTGTCTTGCTTGTTGTGATTCGGTGAGGTTGATGTGATTTGCTGTTGTTTCATGTTCTGACCTGGAACCGGGTTTTGCGTTTCCGTTATATTGATTTTTGCGTTTCGGTGAATTGTTTTTGCTTCTTGATAAGGATAAAATTGAGTGTGTTTTTATGAAGATAGGAGATTGAGGATGAACACACTGATTTTTGCCGCTATTGCAGCGGCGACGAATACGTTTGCGGAACTGCCGACCGTGACGGTGTACGCATCGCGCATTGAGGATGCGAAGGCGGACATTCCCGCGTCTGTGCAGATTTTTGATGCGGATCAGATTGCCGCAAGCGGAGCGAGAGATCTTCCGGAATTGCTGAAGAAGAAGGCTGGTGTGGACATCCATGCCATGAACGGCAATCCCATATTGACTTCAATCGCCATGCGCGGTTTCGGCGACAACGCCTTTGGACGCGTCAAGGTTGTACTGGATGGCGAGGAGCTGAACAATGTTGACATGGGCGCTCCGAATCTTACTCGCATACCGTTGGGTAATGTGGGGCGGGTCGAGGTGATACATGGACCCAGTCCGGTGCTGTACGGCGACGGAGCCGTTGCGGGAGTCGTGAACGTCACTACCGATACGCGCGATTATGAGCAGTCCACAAAAATCACAGGCAGGGCGGGTTCTCAATATACGTTCGGCGGGACTGTGCAGACAAAAGGCGGT
>JAGBFY010000235.1 GCA_017936245.1 Kiritimatiellia bacterium | reverse complement strand
CTTGGCCACGGGAGACCTTTCGGTTAGGAGATTCGAGGCGTACATACGGGACTTCACTTTCGTTTGGATCATTCCTTTGTATGATTGGGCTTCTGCGCGTCGGTCGCCCTCTGCGCAGCCAATCATCCTAACGGCACTTCGTTTTCTTTGCCGTACAGACTCCTTTCATTCTGTTAGCTCTGCCGAGCTTTGCTTGGCGCACCATCACAACCTCCTCAACATGTTGTTGCATTCCATAAAACCACCGCTGTAGGGACAGACCCTGCAAAATTTCTGGCACGATGTAGGGACAGACCCTTCTGTTCTGTGGCATTCCATGGGCATTCATTTGGGGACAGACCCTTCGAATCTGCAAGCGAATCCGTGGGGACAGAATCCGTGGGGACAGACCCTACAAAAAATCCCACAAAATCTAAAATTATACTAGTAACCATTAAACATGTGCATCTATAAGCAAAAGGGCATCCAATTCGGATGCCCTTTGTAGTCGCTTTTCAATGAAGCATTATTCCGCAGAAGTACGGACCTTGCCTTCCTTGATGCGCTTGGCAATCACCTCTTCGGCGATGGACTTCGGAACGGCCTCGTACTGCTTGAAGATCATCGAGAACGTACCGCGACCCTGCGTAACCGTACGGATGGCGTTCGAGTAGCCGAACATTTCGCCCAACGGAACCGTAGCCTTGATGAGCTTGACGCCCGCACGATCCTCCATGCCCTCGACGCGACCGCGACGCTGGTTGATGGAGCCGTTTGCTGCGCCCATGTACTGGTCGGGAACCGCGACCTCGACGTCCATCATAGGCTCGAGGAGCTGCGGCTTCGCCTTGAGGAAGCCCTGCTTGAAGCACTGACGGGCGCACTCGATGAACGCGAATTCGTTCGAGTCGACTTCGTGGTAGGAACCGAAGTAAACCGTAGCCTTCACGTCCACAACCGGGAAGCCGCCGAGCGGACCAGCCTCGAGAGCCTTCTTGACGCCCTTTTCGACCGCCGGGATGTATTCCGTAGGAATCACGCCGCCCTTGACCTCGTTGACGAACTCGAAGCCCTTGCCGGGTTCCTGAGGTTCGAGCTTGAGGCACACATGAGCGTACTGACCGCGACCACCGGACTGCTTGACGTGCTTGTACTCGTTCTCGACCGGAGCCGTAATCGTCTCGCGGTAGGCGACCTGCGGAGCGCCCACGTCGCAAGCGACGTTGAATTCGCGTTTCAGACGGTCGACGATAACTTCGAGATAGAGCTCGCCCATGCCGGCGATGATCGTCTCGCTCGTTTCCTGATCGTAGGTGACAACGAAGGTCGGGTCTTCCATCGCGAGAGCGTGGAGAGCGGTACCGAGCTTTTCGTTATCCTGACGGGACTGCGGCTTGACCGCGACCGAGATAACCGGAGCCGGGAAGTCGATGGATTCGAGAGTGATCGGATGCTCGGGATCGCAGAGCGTGTCGCCCGTACGGGTCTGGGTGAGACCGACGCAAGCCACGATGTCGCCGGCCTGAGCCTCTTCGAGAGCCTCCTGCTTGTTGGCGTGCATACGGAAGAGACGGGAAATACGCTGTTCCTGATTGATCGTGGAGTCGAGCAGTTCGCCACCGAGCTTGAGTGTGCCCGAATAGACGCGCACGAACGTAATCTTGCCCATGGCCTTGTCGGACATGATCTTGAACGCAAGACCGCAGAAGGGTTCGTTGTCGTTCGGTTCGCGCTTCTGGGACGGATCGTCAGCGGAGACCGCCGCACCCGTGTCGATCGGGGAAGGAAGGTAGTCGCAAACGGCATCGAGGAGCGGCTGAACGCCCTTATCCTTGAATGCGGAACCGCAGAACGCGGGCGTGATCGTGCGGGCGATGCAGCCCTTGCGGATAGCAGCCTTGATCTCTGCCTCGGTGAGCTCCTCGCCTGCAAAGAACTTCTCCATGAGGGCATCGTCCTGTTCAGCGGCGGACTCGACCATCTTCTGGCGGTATTCCTGGGCCTTCTCCATGTACTCGGCCGGAATTTCCTCTTCGATGACCGTCTTTCCGAGGTTCTTCATATCGAAACGGAGAGCCTTCATCTTGATGAGGTCGATGACGCCATCGAAGGTTTCGGCCGCGCCGATCGGAATCACCATCGGAACGGGGTTCGCGCCGAGCTGGTTCTTCATCTGCTCCATCACGTTGTAGAAGTTGGCGCCGACGCGATCCATCTTGTTGACGAACGCGATCTTCGGCACTTTGTACTTCTCGGACTGACGCCACACCTGCTCGGACTGGGGCTGAACGCCGCCGACCGCGCAGTAGAGGGCAACCGCACCGTCGAGAACGCGGAGCGAGCGCTCCACTTCGGCCGTGAAGTCCACGTGTCCGGGAGTGTCAATGAGCGAGAGGCGGTAGTCGCCCCAGGAGACGCACGTAGCTGCGGACTGAATCGTGATGCCGCGCTCCTGCTCCTGAACCATGAAGTCCATCGTCGCAGCGCCATCGTGCACTTCGCCGATCTTGTAGTTCTTGCCCGAATAGTAGAGGATACGCTCGGACGTGGTCGTCTTACCACCGTCGATATGCGCCATGATGCCGAAATTGCGCACATGGTCAAGCGGGAATCTCTTTGCCATCTCTGTTTCTCCTGATGTGTTCTGAAATTTAAAGCGCGTATTTTACAAAATATCGTCCTTTTCCGCAAGAGCAGATTTTAACGCCCTATGTTTAGCTTTCAAATATCGAGGGAAATCAATCATTTGGAATCAGTGTGCACAAGCGCGAAACCATCTGCGATCACCACGCCATAAGACTTGGACGCGATAATCCTCAATGTGGCGCCCGGAGCGAAGTCGAACACGCCGGCCTCCTGCCAGGTTCCTGTTCCGATGCTTTGGTTCACCGTTATGCGCTTCACATAGTCCCCCGATGATATCTCCAGCACGGTGGCGGACTCAGTTTTCGCCGAATGCATGTACGGCACGCGCCACAGTAGCCTGTACCTTCCAGCCTTTTTGACAGGAAGCGGATACGTAACGTCACCAACGCCGACGCTGTCGACAAAATCCACGCCCCATCCATGGCCTCCCGGCGGATAATGCGAGGATTGGCCGACCTGGTCGCCGTTCGCATTGTGAAGGCTCTTCCACTTTTCACCGAACTTCACACCAGGAGTTTCGTCATCCACTATTATCCAATCCTTGGTGGATGGATCCGGATTTCCAGGAAAGTCTCCGCCCAGGTTGCGCTGAAGTTCGCGCACAAGGCCCCTTTTCCAGATATCTCGCGGCTCGCATCCGCGCACCTTGCACATTGCGGCAGCTTCACCTGCGGCGCAACCCAGCTGAGAAAGCGTGTTCACGACACGCGGACCACCAAGCCCCACATGGGTACAGCTGAAGCACCGTCCCGCCATGAACAGATTGGAGATGTTGCGCGAATATATCGAACGGTAGGGAATCCAATAGCGCCCATAGTGCGGCTGCCGACAAGTCGTGAGAAAGTCCACGCCGGGGCGGAAATCGTCGTAATGCAGATCCACGCTCCACGAGCCGGCGGCGATCGCATCTTCGAACGTACGGTTTTCCGTGACGTCCTTCTCGGAATATATCCAGTCTCCAAGAAGACGGCGGGACTCCCGTTTCCCTAGCAGGAATGGGACATTGTCCAGGACAAGGCGCGAATTGACAGGATTCTTCTTCGCGAGGGAGAACGCACCATATATCGCCAAGAACAGACGGTCCCGCACGGCCTCGCCCTCCTCGATGATATCGCGCCTTATGCCATACTCCCAGTTCCACTCTCCCCTCACTGCCACCACACCCTGCGCATGCTTCTCCGCCCAAGGTGCAGAGAATGGTATGTCGGTATTCGCAGCGGCGCTTGTCCACATCAGGGATGCACCAAGAGTGTGGCTGTCGGGCTTTTCCGGGGCAAAAGGCTCGTCAAACTCATCGCGGGCCTCTCGCCCCATGCGCCAGTCGGCACCGGCGAAATAGCCAAGCCATCCATCACCGGTCGCATCGCAGAAAAGCGGTGCGCGGAAACGCAAGACCCGGTTCCGCTTCCAGTCGAGAGCCTTGACCGAAGTGATTTTTCCGTTCTCGGTCTCTGCGGCGAACACCCTTGTGCACAGATGCAGATGCAGCGTCTTTTCGTCCTGCACTATCCGCATGCGGTTCGCGTCCGACAGAACCATGTTCGGATCGCGGTTCATGAACCAGCCGCGCAGTTCGCGGACAAGCGGATACTTCGATTCCCCCGCAGACCATACACGTATCTCCGACGACGAGTTTCCGCCAAGTACAGGTCTGTCCTGGATAAGCGCGACCTTCATTCCACGCCTCGCCGCCGCCACTGCGGCGCATGTGCCAGGCAGACCGCCGCCCACAACAACGAAATCGGCATCAACCGTCTCATCCTCTTTCGCCACACGGGCATCCAGCGCACCTACAGGAGGGCAATCCTCTCTGCCATCCTTTATTAGCACGACTCCGGCGCAACGTCCATCAAAACCATCCTCGTCCTTAAGCGCAATACATGCCGTACCTTTTTCAAGACGGACAGTCCCGCCATCCTCCCAAGCCCATTCGCTCTGCGATACGCCGAACGTGTGCGCAAGGACCGTACCCCCGACACGGACCTTGAAAGCACCTGCGCCATCCGTCCACTTGCGCGAACGCACCCACACGCGCCAGTCACCTGTCTCCGGAACTTCAATACGCGCCGTTGCATCGAGCACTCGCAATCCGCATCCATGAGCTAAAAGATACGGAGATCCCATCACATCCATAAACTGCACATCTGTCTTCCATCCACCGTTATCGAAGCTCTGCGGATAGACTTCTATGCGTTTGCCTTCGGGGCCGAACGGCTCGTCAATCCAACGAGACATCCGTGACGACTCGACCTTGCTGGTGGCGTGTCCGTAACCGATGCTGCCGTAGATATCCTTATCCTTCGATGGGCACGCATTGAACGCCGCAAAACCTGCATGCGGCGGCGCGACGGTGTCCGTGAATCCGACGGTGAACCTGATCGGACATGTAATGAGTGACGCGAAATGCACCCCGTCGAAATACGGCGCGTTGCGCTCGGCTGCGGCGACGTTCTCCGGCAGCTGCGACTTTACGAGATTCGGCCAGCCGGACTGTCGCCCGTCTATCTTGTGGCACAGATGCGCGGTGATCGCGGGAACGGCGATTGTCGCCTTGCGGAACCCTCCGTTGAGAGCGACAAGGGCAAGCCCCATTCCGCCGCCCTGACTTCCGCCGGAATACGTAAAGTCTGAATCGTCAGACTCTGGACGGCGGCGCAGCCATTCCACAGCTCTGTTGATGGCAAGGATCGCGCCATAGTAGAAATACTCCTCGCGGCTGGCGGCGATGCCGGTGCGTGTATAGCGCGGCGCAAGCACGGGATAGAGCTTCGAATAGCAGTCGTCCTCCACCTTCTGGAGCGCATTATGCTCGGGACCGCGTTTCGCCGCCCCCGGCACAGGACGGTAGTAGTGCACGTTCATGAGCAGCCCCATGGTAGAGGCGTCCCCGATGGACGTTGTGCCCATCGACGGACCTGCGCCCGGCACATGGACCCGCACGGGGAACGGCCCCGTGGAAAGATCCTTCGGCTCCTTGAGGAATCCGTATACGGTTCTTCCGCACGGATCGCTCAGCGAAAGCATGTACACGTCGCATCCGTTGGTGGACATGGACGGCAGAAGCTCCAGCTTCACGTCCTCCGGAACCTCACGGTCATAGCGTGCGATCGCATCACGCCAGAACTTCTCGAAATCTGCGGGCCGCTCATCGCCGCCCGTGATGAGTTCCTTCGAAAAGACCGCGCCCCAGCGTTTCACGTGCTTGCCGCACTTGACTGTGAGGAGCAGGAACCCCGGAATGTCGCGTCCGCCCTTCACCGTGAACTCACGCTGTCTGGAAAGGTCCACGTCAAACTCAGACAGCACCTTGTCGCCGAAATTGTCGAGGCGCACCTTTGCAATGCCGGACGTGTGCGACGAGCGCACAGTGAACACGGCTTCGTCGCCGCAGCGGTAGTTGGAGTCCGGATCGTCGCACCACACGGAGAACGGCGCAATGCCCGACTTCACGTTCTCTATCTTGAGGGAGTCAATGTTCTTCGCGATCGGCTCGCCGCGCGACGGATTCTTCATCTCGCAGTTGCGGAGCGCTATGTTCTTCGGCGGGCATGCCGGATCGCCGCGCAGCTCGTAGGCGTACCATCCTTCATCGCACACCACATTTTCAACCGTCACGTTTTCTATCGGAGTGTACACGATTTCAGGATTCGTGGGCTTGTCGCGCCTCAGCCACTGGTAGTCCGGCATGATCTCGAAGATCGAACACTTCGCGCGCGCCGCCGTGACGTTGCGCACCGTGATGTTGCGGGCGTAGCCGCCGCGCGCCGCATTGGTTTTAATGAACAGCACACGCCAAACCTCACCTTCCACACGGCAGTTTTCAAGCGTGATATTCTCAATACCGCCTGAAAGTTCACTGCCTATGCCGAGAAGCGTATGGCCGTTCACGACCGTGCAGTCTCTGATCGTGATGTCCTTTGTGGGCCTGGCGCGGCGACGGCCGTCGGCGTTCTTGCCGCTCTTCATGCAGAAGCCGTCATCCCCCTGGTCAAGGCGGCAATTCTCGATGAGAGCGCCCTGTACGGACTCGAGATCGATGCCGTCGGTGTTAGGGCCATCGCACCGCAAATCAAGATTGCGAATCGTCACGTCATCCGTGCAAAGCAAATGAATCGTCCAGTTCGGGGAATTTCTTACACGGAATCCTTCAAGACGGACATTTCCGCAATCTTTGAACTGGAAGAAACGCGGACGCGGAATCTTCTTGCTGAAAGCCTCGCCGTGCCAATAGTCGACCTTCGCCTCGAAAGTACCCGCACCCGTCACCGACACATTGGTCGCTCCGACAGCCATGACCAGCGCTCTCGCGTCAGGATACAGTGAAGGATCGTCGGAGAAAACGAGTCGTGCACCATCCTCAAGATGCAGTTCGACACCGCTTCCAAGAGTCAGCGGACCGGTCGTCCATTCTCCGGCAGGAACAACGACGCGCCCGCCGCCGACTTTCGCCGCCGCATCAAGCTTCGGCTGCAGTTCAATCGGCGCGGCCGCCGCTGCCGAAAACAATCCAAAAACAAAAAACAGAATATTATTTTTCATGATCAACGCACACCTATTTTAAGATTCCTGATTCTTCCGGCGAAGAATTCGCCGCCTTTAGCGCCGCCGCCGACAGCGGTGTACAAGGGATAGAAAAGATCGCCGGAAACCGGCATCGCCTCTCCGCGCACTCCGTCGACCTCCACATGGGCCGTCCTCTGGTCGCACACGAGCTTGACCTTCTGCCACTTGCCCGCCGCAATCTCCGGACCTTTCACGGTGACGGAAGCGGCTCTTCCCGACACTCGCATGAACTTGTTGCGCAGGAAGAAGTGAGCGTACACCCGACCGTCGGCGACATATATCGATGCGCTGGTCGTCCCGGTAAACACGAGATACTGCCTGCGCTTCACATCGTCCGGATTGACCTCCATCTCAAGTTCGAAGCCGGAATGCACAGGCCAGATCTGCTGCGGAAGGCTCACATATGAGCAGCCGGAGAACTTGAGCGCCCACGAGCCGTCCGGTTCCTTTACAAAATCCGGCGAACTCTTCTCCCAGTTCAGCGTCTTGACGTTCAACGCAAGCACCGCACTGTTGCCGTAGCCGGTCTCACCCTGGCCGAAGCCGGTGACGAGCGGCACATTGCCGCCGAGGATGCCCCAGAGATTGCGGCCGCCCGGACACGGTATTACCGACCCACGGGATGGAGCAAACTCATATTTGACATCAAGAAAGCGCGAGCTGTCGGCGGAAATTTCAGACACCTTTTCGGAGTCGCGTTCAAACACATGGAACTTCACCCTCCTGCCCGAAGCTTTGCCGAGAACGAACGGTTTGGAACGCCAGACCCTGTATTTCTCGTCGATGGTCTCGAGGCGCAGAATGGAATTCGGCAGACCCGGCTTCAGGCGGAAGGAGAAATCAGCCGACTTCACCATCTGCGGATCAGGTATGCGTTCCTGCGAAAGGTAGCGCGTAAAGACAAGGTTAGTCCCCTTCTTTCCCGGCAAACCGACAACTTCGTCACGTTCAAGATCGGCAACTGAAACCTTACCCTTGAAGTAGTCCTTCACATCCGCTTCAAAGACGGCGTTGGCCGCCTCCGCACGAGGGATTTCGATCAATAGATAGTAAGGCCAGTTGTTCGCCATCGCGCCGGTGAGCACAAAGCTCGTTCCTTCGATTGCGATGTTTCCGCGAGTGCGGAACATCGACAGCTTTGCGTTCGGAGCGCCGGTGAGATTGATGCGCCCGTTCAGATGCCGCCCTTTCCCGTTGAGCCAATACCCCTGAAACGCGATGCGTACGCGCACCGTGTCCGCATCGCGCACACTCCTGCCGTCATACATGTAGATAGTGTCCGTCTCGTCGATGACGGCAATGGACCTGAGACGCGCATCGCTCTTCACACTTCCGCGAATCTCACGAACGCCATTTACATCAGGCTCGCCGATGTTCAGCGTCCCCCCCGTACCCTTGGGCAGATCGCGCAAAGGATGCTTCGCCCACTTGTACTCAATGCAGCGCGTAGGACGCAGACCGACCGGCCACAGGCCGTCGGAATGCACGCTGCGAAAGCCATTCGCCCACACGGTAAGCTCCGGAACGAGAGCCGGATTATCTATCAGCCGCGAAACATCCTCCTTGAACCATGCCGCCGCCAATCTGCCGCCCTTCAGTTTTTGCGGCGGGAAGCTGCGCGCGACCTTGCCGTCGGGCGTCTTCCATGCAAACGCCACGGTGATGTCGGCATCATCAAACGTTCCGTCGGGAATATTGAGCACTTCGACTTCAAGCGGCTCGCCCGCCATCAGCTCCTTGCGGTAGGAAACGATGAGATTCGGAATAGATGCATCGTCGCCGGGGAACATATCGAGCTTAAGACCGTTTGCGATATCGTGATAGTAGCGCATTATGCGCTGATTGGTGAAACCATGCGCGACCATCGGACGGAAACTCGTGTTCTCGTTCTCTTCATCCCACTCGCAGCCGATCATGAAATCGGGATTGAGCTTAACAAGAGAGGCAAGCATATCGCGAAGCATGCGCGTGCCGGTGCAGTCGAGCCCGTAGTTCCAGCGGTAGGAGTTCTCGTGTCCCGGGGTGGCCCAGCATCCAAGGCACTTATCCTTGAACTCGGGCTTGGAAAACACCGCATGCACCAATGGAACAAACACCGTATCGAAAAGCCACGGATCGTAGCGGCGGTTCCACGAAGATTCGCGTCCGTTGTAGCACAGTCCATCGAGAACCTTGAGCGCGCGTTCAAGGCGCTCGCGCATTTTCCGGAGCACGTCGGCACTGTAGCCGTCGGCCGTATCCCTGCGGCCCTCCAGCCCGAGCATGTAGTACGGCATGACAAGGAACTTGTCGCCGAAACGCGCCGTCAGTTCCTGTTTCAGCTTAGCGTAGAACGGAAGGTTCTTCTCGCGGATGGCGGGATAGCTGGTGAGCACCACCTTTCCGTTGATGCGGAAGGTGTTCGGCGCGTCCAACGCCTGCTTGGCGCGATAAATGCAATCCTCCAACGGAAGACTGGTGGCAAGTTCCACAAGAATCTTGGTCTCCGCCCCGGGCTTCAACGACGCCGGCAGCACTTCCTCGCGGTTTTTGGTGAAGGTGAACACGGCAAAGCCGGTCTGCTTGCCCAAGCGCCCCATCTCAACCGTCTTCTGCCATCCTTTTTCATTGAGCCACGGCCCTTTTTCCACATCCTGATTCACATATCCCAAGCTCGAATCCTGCAAAAGCGGACGGTCGTACCAATGGTGCAGAAAATCCCTGCGGTTGATGCCGTACTTAAGTTGCGCACGGACAAAGAAATCCGTCCGCCCCGCCTTGCGTACATACGGAATCTTCGCCCATTCAGCGAGCAGTTTTTCCGCATCGGCCGTAAGCTTCCAGTTCGCGGCGCGAAGACCGTATTCGTCCGGCGGCGCATATTCAGCAGCGGGAGCGGCCTGCTGAACCTTTTTCGGAGCGGTTGCCACCGCCTTTTCGTTGGAGCATTCCTGACAGCACGAGGCGAAGGAAGATACGACAGCTGCGACTAAAAGTGTTTTCATCTTTAATTATTTTCTCCTATCAGCGAATGGATATTGCAAAACCGTACTTCTTCAGATTGGCGACCAGAGTTACGGTACCGGCATTAACATCGGGAACCCTGTTCAACTTGACCTTGTAGGAGGATAGCACGGAAGGACGAATAACCTCCAACAGATCAAGCACTGCCGCGCAACCGGAATCCACAGTCATCACGCCGAACAAATACTCATTCGCAGGCGTTTCATCGGCACATTCGACATATACCGGGATCTTCTTGGACGAATTGTCGTCAAGGAATGCAAGCGGCGAAGGCGATTTCACGTTGCAGATACCCTTCGTGCGGAGCTCTTCATCCGTGGTGTGCAGATCAAGCGCAAAACCGACGTCAAGCTTGGAAGTCTTGTTTGAGAACACGACATCCAGACCATCCAGGGCGTGCGCGGCCAAAGGCTTCACCTTGCCGCCCGTCACATAGAAAGTGCGGTTTGTGGCATCTGACGGAATCGCTTCTGTAACTGCCCCGCTTGCATCGAGGAAACGCAGATCGCCGCCGAGCGCAAGCATGCCCGCACCTTCCTTGTAGAGGCGACCATTCACTGTAAGCTGCTGCTTGATCGCAAGCTCTTTTTCTTCAGCAACAAGCATACGCCCAATCCAAGAGACGAAGATTCCCCGGGTAGGCTCATCCAAAACGATTGATTCGCGTACGTCAAGCTGTCCATACCTGTCAAGCGAAAGCGCATCGTACGTGAATGAGGAGCGCGGACCTCCGAGATTTGATGCGGACGTCACTATCAACGACGCAAAATTGTTGTAGCTGACAGTTTGAGGATAGTTGGACGTTACCCGGATCTTACCGGCAAAGTGGGAATTATCTCCTCGCATTTCTCCCCATCCTCTGCATAGCGCGGTGGTGCCGGAAAGAGACTGCAGTGTAATCGTGGAATTCTCATCACCCTCAACCGGTCCTATCAACCGCAGCTTAATCTCATTGCGCACACCGATGGTAAGCCTGCCTCCTACCACAAATCTGTCACTGTGCAATGCCAGATCGTTTTTATTGTTTCGAAGCCCCAGGACACCCTTTTCGCCACTGCCGACAAAGAATACGTTCGACACTACATTATCTTTCGACCGCAGAAAAAGCACCGTGTCCGCTGAAAAATAGAGCCCCGGTGAGGGAAATACATATGGAACGTCCTCTTGATGCAGAAGCGAAAAATATGTGGTACGCCCGCCGTTCTTCACTATTCGATAAACTACATCCCCATGAACGACATTAGAGTCGGACCATGAACTTTCATTCGTCACCGATGAAAATCCACAAGGGTCGTCGTGCTCGAACAGCTTCTCCTCGTTGTTCTTAAAATCAACGGTTGCATAGTATACCGCATAAAGCGTTTTCGTTTTGCCATCTTCACTCACATCGATTCCGACGGACTTGATCATTGTGTACATATCCTCATCATTGATCACTTTAAAGTCCTTGATCGTACAAGTGCTGTCACCCGGCATCGAAAGCAAGTCGCATCTTGTCTCTTCGGCTTTTACAGAAGCATTCATTATCGTTACCGGAACAGGATGCACCCCCTCCTTGCTGAACGTCGAACGAACGGCAAGTTTGCCTCCAGATGCAACATCAACATTGATTCTCGCCCCTTCCCTCAAGGTAACCTTGTCAATTGAGGCGGCGATCCGCATGTCCAAAGTGGCATCAGCTCCGACCGTGACCGAACCTCCAAAACATGAGGCATCTCCCTTGAAAATCAGATTCGCCCCCCAAGGACGCCCGACATTGTCATATTCAGAAGTCACGACAACCGAACCATAGTATTTGCTGACATCACCCGAAAAAGCCAGGTAGAAGCCGCCAATCATATGCGAATAGGCGAGTATTCCACAATTTTCAGGGCAAGAAACCGCCCCCGCAAAAGCGATACCCCTTTCTGCCTTGCCAGATCCACGGAAAACGAACGGGGCTGTTGTCGGAGATGCAATTGCTATCTTACCGTATATTGATGGATTGGTCTGGTTCGGATAACATTCCCCATTTGCAAAAATCACCCCTTCATTGCTAAATCCCGAACTGTAATATATGAAGAAATTACCCTTGCCGCCGTTCACTTCTCCAAACGTGAAAGAACGGGAAGGTATCCAATCATAACCATCTTTCACATATGACGGCTTGTATGTTTTGTTATCTGTCACCAGATAATTTCTATTGGATGGGACATCGACAGTCTCTGACCATGTCGCACCATAAAATCCTTTTACCCCATCACATTGAACAAGCGTCACATACCCTTTGTCTTCAGCAAATGCGAAGAATGGAATGAATGACATTGACAATGCCATAAGTACATTTTTTTTTTTCGCGAAACATTTCAAGAACTCCTTTATTACCAAGAACTTGCGCTAATTATATCATATTTGTCCGAGTGTGCCCGGGCAGACATGCACCGACTCAAGAACTTAAGAACTCACGACCTATCACACAAGTTGTTTCGCTGCCATACACAAGTCATTCTATTCATTTCGGCAGTCATGCGTCCCTCAACCTGTTATTTTGCCATAGTCTTGAACTTCTCAGTCACAGTGCGGACAACAAACTTCGGCCGCTGGAGCATAAAATACACATTATCATCGATAGACCTCCTCTTTCCATTCGTATGGTTCGGAATATGATTCACCAAGCATCGTCTCAACCATGAACCTGAGAACGCGCGCACCGTTGAAGAGTTCATGGTATCTTACACGTCCGGCAGATGCAACCGCCGCACGTTCCGCATCGTGTGCCTGATAGTACAGAATCTTTTCGGCGAGATCTCCAGCTCCGTCGAACCATACGGTTTCCCGGTCCGTGAAAAACCGTTGCATCTGGTTCTTCGAGGACTGGAACGTAAGTATCCCATAGCCCATCAGGTGTGCAATGCGATCCGACGAATACCACTTGTCCCCTTCCTTGCGGTTCAGGTTGAGCGACATCCTGCTCATGGCGAGAACGTCTTCATAGTCCGCACCCCAGATGGACGGCTTGTCCGCTCCGAATATGTCAATGCGCAGCCTACCTTCCAATTTTGGCAGAAGTTCCTTCAGCAGATCCCAGCGAGGATCCCCTGCCCTAGGATTTCCGGCAAAGAAAAGGTCGCGGTCGAATTCGGCCTTGGAGCCGTTGTCCTGGTTCTCCATAGACGGATCAGAAGGATTGGGCATGTATGCGACGGCATTCTTCCCCGTGAGCCACGTCTTCAGGACATCTCCGGCTGTTGTCGCAAACAGCGCGTCGCATGAATGCATCCTGTCCGCCATCTGCGCTCGGGTGTGGTCCTGCCAAAGCGGATCGACATTGAAATGGGCAATCTTTATCCCCGGAAGCGCATCACGAATTGCAAAAAGCGTATCGTTCGTGATGTAGTCGCAGTGTCCGATAAGCATTATGTCCGGACGGAAGTTCTTTGCCGTGAGCAGCAGTTTGCGATTCGCTATCTTTCCTCCGAGAGAACGTATGCCGAGCGGCGCGAGGAGACGCGCCATGTCACGGTCCGAGAACTCGCATAGCCGCCAATTGTTGCGGATCGCTCCGCACATGAGTTTGCGTCCGGGTCCCATCCTGAGATTTCCGTAACGGCGAATCATCAGGTTGTCAACAAGCAGTATGCGATGAGGTTTATCAGCGAATTTCATGCCATGATTATATCATAGCGCGACACCTTCAACCGATTAATTCTGGAGACACTTGCAAAACCCGGGAGGGGCAGCGTCCTCGTTGCCCTTATGTTTTCGCAAGGGAGGGGCAACGTCCTCGTT
>JAGBFY010000234.1 GCA_017936245.1 Kiritimatiellia bacterium | reverse complement strand
GGCGGCGGTGAATGACTCGTGATGGGGGACGGGTGGAGTATTGTTTAATGACTGTGCGATCTCAATCACACTTCGTTTCGAAACGACATCGGCGGAAAGGCGTGCACGCTTACCTCTTTGCAGGTGAAGTCGCTTTCTCCACTGTAAACAACCGTTGGCTCATCACATTTATCGGCATATCGCTCATTGAATTTTATGAGGCTTTTGCAGAAATTGGGATTGAATGTCGACGACGATTTAATTTCAATGGGATAAAGCTTTCCTGCGGAATGCTCAACCAAATCCACTTCAACGCCGTTCGAATCCCTGGAAATCGAGGGACATACCCTTCGGGAAATTGAGATGATTTTAAAACAAACGATAGATAGTTATAGATGCGGCAATGAAATATTGTGATACAACAACGGTAGTGCGCGTTGTCTCCAACGCGCTGCAGCGGTCTGAGGACAGCCCGCCTACCAATGTTGCATCGCAACATATCATTGCCGTAGCAATAAGTAATTGAATATTTTTCAGGGCATTGGCGGAAGATCGATTGCCTGTAGGCTGAGGAGATCTGTTGAAAGTGGGAGGAGATATGGTAGAATATTTAGAGTTTCATTATGAGAGAAAGGGAATCGATATGAAAAAAGTTATGTTGATAGGAGCCGTCTTCGCATGTGCGGTTGCGGCATTTGCATCTCCAAAGCCAGAAAACGTACCGGAACTGATGACCACGTTCAAGGGAGAAACGGTTTCGTCGGTGGAGCAGTGGGAAAAGGTACGCGCCCCGGAGCTTTTCGATACGTTCGCGGGCGAGGAGTACGGACGCTGGCCTCAGTCCGAGAGGTACTCGGTATCCTTTGAGGCCGATGAACCGGACAGGCTCATGATGGGCGGCAAGGCGATCCGCAAGCGCGTCCGCATAACATGCTCTGGGGAGTGCGGAGCCAGATCGTTTGTCGCTACGGCATTCATTCCCGTGTGCAAGAAGCCGGTTCCTGCGTTTCTGCTCATCTGCAACAGGGATCCTTACGAAAATATCGATCCGACACGTTCGAAGAAGAGTGGGTTCTGGCCTGCCGAGGAGATTGTGGACCGCGGATATGCCGCCATAGCATTCTGGAACGGCGATATCGCCCCCGACTGGAACACCGGCAACCGCGAAGGTATCTTTGCGTGTTTCAACCAGGCTAAATCCCGCGGTCGGTTCGAACGTTGGGGAACGCTCGCCGCATGGGCATGGGGCGCAAGCCGCGTCATGGACTGGATTGAGACGGAGCCTCTCATAAATTCAAAGCGCGTTGCCGTGGTCGGTCATTCCCGTGGCGGCAAGACGGCACTTGTGGCTGGCGTCTATGATAAACGCTTCGCCATGGCCTGTTCGAACGATTCCGGATGCTCAGGTGCGAAGCTGAATCACATTGATCTGCCCAGGTCGGAATCTGTGGATATCATTGTAAGGTCGTTTTCGTACTGGTTTGCACCAAACTATCTGCGTCTCGCAAACCGGGAAAAGGAATGGAAGGTCGACCAGCATCAGTTCATAGCGCTCATGGCGCCGCGTCTTGTATGCATAGGATCGGCTACGGAGGACGCCTGGGCTGGACAGGAGGGTGAATACTATGCCGGACTTCTTGCATCTCCGGCCTGGGAACTCTACGGCAGGAAGGGGCTAGTCGCAAACGCCTTCCCGCTGCCGGAGAATCCGCTTCAGGAAGGGTGTGTATCGTACCATCTCCGCACCGGCAAGCACAACCTCACGCCCTACGACTGGAAGTGCTACATGGATTTCGCCGACCGCCATGGCTGGAGAAAGTAGTCCAGGAAGCTAAATCGGGCGTCAGAATCTTGAAGAGAAGGAATTTGAACATGAACAAAAAACTTAAAGTGATATTTCTGACGTTGACGGGAGCGTTCTCCGCTGCTGCGGCAATGGATCACAGTGTCGAAGAATTTCCGCGTCTCGCCGGAGAGACGGATGATGCGCCGCGTTTCCAGCGCGCCGTTGACGCGTGCTACGGCGGTGGTCTTCTTACGGTGCCGGGCGGCAATTATCAGTTCGCATCTACACTCTATATCACCAATCTATGTTCGGTTAAGCTCGCCCCGGCGGCGGTGATCCGTGCCGTGAAGCCGATGAAGTGGATGGTAGAGATCGATTGTACGTGGGAATACAACAAGAAGAAGTCGCCGCCTGACGTATATGCACGCAACTTCAACCTTTCATGGTCTGGCGGAATTCTCGACGGCTGTGGGATGGCTTCATGTCTCGCGCTCGACAATTTTGCTCACTTTCTTCTTGAGAAGGCTACGTTCAACAATGGGCGGGTCTATGGAGTTGGCATCGAAACACGGGGGCGCGGATATGAACTGATGGCACGAGACCTGTATTTCCATACATCGATACCGGGCATTGAAGGCAACACTGCTCTCTACACATATGGTGGAGACAGCCATTTTGTCGATATAATTGCGGTCAATTACACCGTTGGCATTCATCTTGCCGGTCGCGGTTCGAACCGTATGTCGCGGTGCCATGTGTGGGGGACGTCCACGAAGCCGATTGTGAAGGGGGTGGTTCCTGACACACTGAAGGAATCTGTGTGCTTTAAGATAGACGCGACCGATACCGTGCTCAGAGACTGCTATGCCGACACGGGGAGGATCGGATTCTGGATGAATGGATGGGAGGAACGAATGGAGTGCTGCTCATACGCGGGGTTGAAACTGCTGAAAGATTCTGTCGTGATCCGCCAGAACCGCGGCTCGATATGGGCGAACGGATTCTATGCCCGGAAAATAGCGCCAACGTCAGTGCTTTACACATTTGCAAACGATGATTCGCGCATCCGCTGGAGTGAAGATTGTCTTCTGTCGAAGTTCGGTGGAATCCCGAAAGGCGTGCAAAAGGAGAAAACGGAGGATTGGGCGAAAGCCGCATGGAAGAAACTCACGCCTGATGCTGCGAATGCGGCGCATCTTCTTCTTGCCGCGTGCGATCGTTGGGAGACGACCTGTGAAGCGAAGGCTATGGAAACCGGCAGGACGGCATGGGGCATTCTTTCGACGCAGTCCGTTACAAAGGTTGCGACCGATCCGTTCGCAGTCGCGGCCGTGTGGCGGTTTTGCCGGTCGACTCTTTCGCGTCCTGGCATTGAGCGGACAAAGTCCGAGAGCATATTGGCGGAAGCAGCTGCGGCCGCTGTGAAAATGCCTGGGCTTGATGATTTCTGCTTGTCGGCAATCTGTTCTGCGGCATTCGATGTGACTAGCGAGGCGCGATGGTGCGATCAGAAGAAGCGGTTCGGTGATGCGGCGGTGATGCGAGCAGAGAAGCTGGTGGAACGTGTGCTCGCTCGCAATCAGGCGGCATCGGGTGAGGAAGGCTCTCTTTTGCCGTTGCTCAGGTACTGGCGCATGCGTCGCAATGCCATATTCTTAAATTGACTTGAGCTATGTTGAAATATGATAATCTCGAAAAGTTTTTGAATGCTGTTCGCTTTTTGTTTAATTCTGACAAATGCCTTTTCCACAAGATTGATGGTATAATATGTACTCATGACTTTACCGCAGAGAATAGCTGTTATACTCAAAAGGAGTTTTGCCTACCTCCATCCGTGCCTGTACGGGCCGGTCGGTGGTGGTGAGACCGCCGATCTTGACGCAATTGCAACAGCATTGCGAAAGGAGATGGAATATCTGCTTCCGGATGCAGATCCGTCGCAGGTGGTGGATGCGTTTCTCCAAAAGCTTCCGGAGGTTCGCAGGATACTGGAGACGGATGCACAGGCCGCATACGAGGGTGACCCGGCGGCTACGAGCCGCATGGAGGTCGTCATGGCCTATCCGGGGATGTATGCCGTGACCGTTCACCGCCTTGCCCACGAGCTTTACCGTCTCGAGGTGCCGATCATCCCACGCGTGATGAGCGAACTGGCCCATTCGAAGACGGGTATCGACATCCACCCGGGCGCCACGATAGGCGAAAGGTTCTTCATCGACCATGGAACCGGAGTGGTCATCGGTGAAACGACCGTAATCGGCAGAAACGTCAAGATATATCAGGGTGTGACGCTTGGTGCCTTGAGCTTCCCGAAGGATGCCGATACCGGCATGCTGATGAAGGGGCACAAACGACATCCGAATGTAGAGGACAATGTCGTCATCTACGCTGGCGCGACAATTCTTGGCGGCGACACTGTGATCGGACACGATTCCGAGATTGGCGGCAATGTGTGGCTAATGGAGTCCATACCGCCCTATTCCAGAGTTTACAACAAACCTCCGGCACCGGAGATACGAGAGAAGAGAAGATAATGACACTTGAACTTAAACTTGACCGTCCGCTTGTCGTGTTCGACATAGAGTCCACCGGGGTGACCCCCCGTCAGGACCGCATAATCGAACTTGCGGCGGTGAAGATAAACCCTGATGGAACGGAAGAGACGAAAACCTGGCTTCTCAATCCCACGGTCCCGATTCCGCCGGAGACGACTGCAATTCACGGAATATCTGACGACATAGTCAAGGATTGTCCTACGTTCGCGGAATCCGCCGCCGACATCTTTGCGTTCTTCGAAGGATGCGACCTTTCCGGATTCAACGCCGACCGTTTTGACAGTCCGTGCATAGAAGAGGAGTTCGCCCGCACCGGCAGGAATTTTGGCGCTTCCCAGCGGCGGCATGTGGACGTTCAGCGCATCTATCACAGGATGGAGCCGCGCGATCTCTCCGCCGCCGTAAGATACTATCTCGGCCGGGATCATGCGGGGGCGCATGGGGCCGAAGCCGATGCGAAGGCCACACTTGAGGTTCTCAAGGCGCAGATGGCGAAATATCCGGAGCTTCCGCGCACATCTGCGGAGATGGACGAGTATCTCGTGCCGCACGATCCGCTGAATGCCGACCGCCAGGGAATGATCCGCTGGATCGACGGAGCATGGTGCATAAACTTCGGCAAGAAGAAGGGGATGCGTCTTGTGAATCTCCTTGCGAACGAGCGCAACTATCTCAGGTGGATCGTCAACGGGGCGTTCGACACGGAAGTGCGTCAGATCATCAGCGAATTCATCGAGCGTGGCGTTCTTCCGCCGCCACCCGAAGGCGCAAAGAAATAGACAGGTGCATGGTGAAAGCGCGCATCTTGAGAAGGGTGGAATGGAAGGCTACGGATGAAGATCCGAAGCCCGATGTGTCCTTTATGCCCATGATGGTGCGCCGCCGCCTTTCGATGGTCGAGCGCGCGGCGTTGCATGTGGCGTGGCATGTGTTCAATCCCAAGGACGGGGAAGATACTTCGGATTCTCTTCCTGAAATGGAGAAGGTGCCTGTTGTGTTTGCTTCGCGATGGGGTGAGATCGGCACGACTCTGAAGCTTATGCGGCAGCTGCATTCTGAAGGGGAGATGTCCCCGGCGGCATTTTCGTCATCTGTACACAATGCCGCGCCCGGTGCATGGTCGCTCTTCACCAAAAACAGAGCGCCATATACCGCGATTGCCGCGAGAGAGCGCACCTATGAGATGGGACTTCTAGAGGCGGAGACGCAGCTTGCTGCCGGAGGAGCGGATGCGGTTCTGTTCGTGTATGCGGAGGAGACCACTCCGATGTACTACCATTCGGCGTTCGGGGAGATGGAGCGTGCGCATGCCGTAGCGCTTCTTCTTGTCCCGG
>JAGBFY010000233.1 GCA_017936245.1 Kiritimatiellia bacterium | reverse complement strand
GATGTTGGTTTCTGTATGATCGGCATCTACGGTAAAGGTCAATTTGTCATTATCAAGCGTAATCGCTACGGCATGGATGTCACCATCATTAAGCGTAATCCCTGACCGCGATGCGCTCGTATGCCGCTTGGTATCTTTCTCTCCGTAAAATCTTCTGTCAACTGCAAAGCGGCAACCACCCGTCATTTCCGGATCGGTGACAAGCCCAGCTGCAAACACACTGTGCGTCGATCCCGGGAAAACCGACAGCAGCGAACGGGAATAGGCTACAGTTGCGTTGCGCCCCGCCTCCGTCGGCTTGAATACGGCGACAACCGTACATGATCGTTTACCATAGATTGGATTTTGCGACCTCGGAACGGCAAGTGAAGACCAATTGAAGGTAACGGCGGCATGCCCGTTGTAGGCGTTCGGCTTGAACACAGGAGCCTTAAAGGTTGTGGTACGCTCTACTGCCGGATTACCGTTGGTTGTCGCAACCACTCCATTGTTGGAATCCGTCCAGGAGATAACAGGATCATTCTCCGCATGCGTCGCGGCAAGGGAATCCGCCGTCCAGCGGAAGCACCCGACATCCGAAGCGGCAATGTCATCGGTTGTCCCCTCTACGGATACCACGCCGCCACGCACATCAAGCGTTCCGGTGAAGCGCGTCGCATCTGTCAATAAAAGCCCGCCTGTTCCCTCCTTGCGGATTATGCCGGTACCGTACACCGGCGCAGGTATCGTGAGGCTACGGTCTTTATTGCCCAAAACCGTGCCGACCTCAGTTTTCGGGAAGCACGTCTGGAGCGGCCAATCGGCCTGTCCTTCGCCGCTAATGTTCAGCGTGCCGCCATGAAGCTTTACGGAATAGAAACAATTCGTATTCGCCGGGTCGCAGTTCCATGCCTTGCAGAAATGAAGCCACGAAGGAGTGACCGTATCTTTGTTCCCTCCTTGATATGTCGCGTAGAACGAAAGCGTACCTCCCGAAAGATCAAGCAGGGCATAGGCGTCCTTCATTTTCGCCAATGTCTCATTCCAGAACCTCTTGTCGCTTCCAAACGTCAGACAGCGTGAACTGACGGTTCCGCCTTTCATTATAAATCCGCATGCGGGCATAATGGTATTGCTTATTCTTGGCGAGGCGATCGCAAGGTTATATGATCCGCCATATCCGCCAAGGTTCAAGGTGCCGCCATTCATCTGATATTCTGCTATCGTATAATTCATCGAATTGCCGCCGCCAATTTGAAGGTTCGCGCCTTGATCTGTGTACGGCAGCGTAACGGTTCCACCTGTTTGGACAAAACGGTTTCCATCAGCGGAAGAATCCTGAGCCGTATATGCAATCATAATGCTTGAAACATTCAACGAACCACCTTCCATGCTGTACAGTGCAGGCTTTTCGTAAGTCCAGGATCTATCTTGCGCATGATGGCCGAGCGTAAGAAAGTACTGCTGCCTTTTGACGATACTTCCACCAATCTGCCGGAAATGTCCGGCGAGAGTAAGATAGAATGGAGTGGTTCCGTCGGTTGCGAAAGACAAATCTGTGTCATCGCCAAAAACAACCGTCCCTCCATTCGGCATTCTCGACACATTCAGACCTATGTTTGCAGAAGACGACACCACAGTCGGATTTGATACCGGAAACACATCCTTCCAGTTGACAGACTTTCCGTTGCCTGGACGCAGATTTAAAGGCATTGCACTCGCCATATGTACGGCACTAGCCCACTTCCCGTCACCGCAGTACTCAACCCACATATTCGACTGTGATGCAGATGAACGGCGATATGTGATTTTGCCGTCATAGCCAAGTGTCGCATAATGCACAACATACTGCATAAAGTTCGATATGCAAAGATCTGCCGTTCCGGAGATGGTGGAATATGTCGAAAAAGTCACTCCTTCACCAAAATCCCATGTCTGAGGGGCGACAATGGCAACCGGACATCTCAATGTCAGCGAAGGGTTTCCCTTATACCCCAACTCTCCGAGCGTCAGCACGGAAGCGCCGCCCAACGTAATGGTTTTGCCTGCAGCTCCTTCAATGCGCAGCCCCTTGAGAGCAAGACCAGTCCCATCCACAACATATCCGGCAGCCGACGTCTTCGACAGGTCAATCACACCCACCACATCCGCAGATGGCGGTGCGCTCCAGTTCGCTGAGATGGAGAGGTTCGTCGGATTCGACGCATCCAACCCCGTGAACGTAATCTCGTTTCCATACAGCATCGATGCCGCACCAGCGACAGCAACTGCGAACAGTTTCTGCATCATAATCTCCGCCTTTCGATTTCCTGTTTCGACTAGCAGAGTATAGTAGCAAAAACATTTTTTTTTTCAAGCGGAAAAATCACAAATGAAAGATATTGTGCCATATCCCACGTACAAAAAAAAATCGAGGAGCCGGAACTGACCCCTCGACTTTATCGGTTACGCACGGAAACCAGATCCGATCACTTGAAATAGCGATTCAAGAGACCTTCAAATCCTGCACCATGGCGGGCTTCATCCTTGGCCATTTCATGAACGGTGTCATGAATGGCGTCGTAGCCGAGTTCCTTGGCGCGCTTTGCGATCATCAGCTTGCCTTCGCAGGCGCCCTGCTCTGCATCTGCGCGCATCTGGACGTTCTTCTTCGTATCGGTCGTGACGACCTCACCGAGAAGCTCGGCAAACTTTGCGGCGTGCTCAGCCTCCTCGAACGCGTAACGCTTGAAAGCCTCGGCGATTTCAGGATATCCATCGCGCTCCGCCTGACGGCTCATGGCAAGGTACATTCCGACTTCGGTGCACTCGCCCATGAAGTTGTCCTTGAGACCCTGCACGATCTCTGCGTCTTCAACCTTGCCTGCGCCAATCTCGTGCTGGCAAGCCCAAACCTTCTTTCCGGAGGTCACTTCCTCAACCTTGAACTTGGACCCCAAGGCACCGCACTGAGGGCACTTCTCGGGAGCGGCATCGCCTTCATGGACATAGCCGCAAATGGGGCATACATATCTCTTCATATTTTTCTCCTTTTTGCATGACCGGGCATCTCCCGACACCTCGGCTTTATTTTGCGTTAAATACTACCAAAACACACAATCCCACACAATACCATCATCCAATTATTTTTTTGGTGGGGTCCCTTAAAAAATCATATCGGTTCTTTTCTGCCATTTACCGCCGTAAGGGTC
>JAGBFY010000232.1 GCA_017936245.1 Kiritimatiellia bacterium | reverse complement strand
GGATGTGCACGGCAGCTGATCGAAGCCGGCCTCTTCGAGAACCCTGAACGCCGCCGCGCCATTTACCGTCTCACCCCAACCGCCCTTCTTCTCGAACACGTAGTTCCATTTGAGCTTCTTCTCCGAGAAATCGGTGCGGTAGTACCAGTTGCTCTGAAGAACCCCTTTGGACATGCGCTTGACGTATTCATCACGTCCTATCCATATCGCATCGGACCACATCACAGCGCGAGCGCCATGCTTCTCGACCTGACCGACCGTGTAGAACAGGTCATGCCACCACAAGTCGCCCTGACGGCAGGTGGAGTGGTAGTGGTTAAACTGCGCAATCGCCATCTCCTCATCGAAACCAATGTGGAAAAGCTTTGGATTTCCGAATATCTCACAGGTATCACGTATCACATCGGCCACAACCTGGTAGTACTCTTTTGTCGAAACCATGCGATGGTATTCCTTGAGCCATGAATCATGGCACGTGGAGAAGTTGAGCTTCGGGATTGGCTGCATTCCAAGCGAACGGATGCGGGCAAGCTCCTTCTGCATCTTTTCGACGCTCCAAGTACCTGGCACGGAAAGCTCGGGATGGCTCGGATACGCCATGCCCTCGCCAAGATCGATGAACACCGTGTTCATCTTCTTTGCCGCCATATGGTCTATGGCCTTCTTCCACAGATCATCCCGGCACTGGAGATAGCAACGGTAAGAACTGCGCCTGCGCCCGCTTGGCCCCATTGGATTTGGACGAATCTTCTCCTCTTCTGCACTTTTCGCCCACTCATCCGGCGCCTGCAGAAAGTCATCCCACATGTTGGATCCGAGATGGATCAGACTTCCCCATATCTGCTCTTTCATAACGAAACACCTCTCTCTAACAATGTTTTATATTGTTTATGCCTTGAATTATACCACAAGGAAGGATGCTCAATCCGACTACAGATTGACCCACTTCCCGTTGAACCTGTTCGATTCAAGCGCGGCATCCACAAACTGTATCGTCCTGCGTCCTTCACGAGCCTGCGGGAAATCGCAACCTTTGACGCCGTTGATCGCAGCGCAGAATTCGCGATAATGGTTTGCGAACGCCTCGATGAACCCCTCGTGATGTCCGGCAGGTATGCGCGAACAGCGTTTCGCGACAGGCGAGATTCCCTCGACATATGGTGCATTGCGCTTGTATATCCGCTCCGGACCAAAAGCCGGTTTCACATGAAGATAGTTCCCTTCCTCAACCATCCATACAAGCGAAGCCTTTTCGCCATAGACGCGAAGACGAATCCCGTTCTCCTCGCCGGTTGCGATCTTCGAAGTGACCATAACGGCCTTCGCTCCCTTTGAGAGCCTTATCAGGATGGATGCGTCGTCATCAAGCGTGTTGCCCGGCGCAAAGGATGAAAGATCTGCGGCGATGCGCTTGATCTCAAGTCCCGTCACATACTCGATGAGATGTGCGCCATGCACCCCGATGTCCGCCACCACGCAGCTTTTGCCGGAACGCTTAGGGTCCATCTTCCATGCGTTGCGCTTATCGAGAGGCTTGGTGAAGTCTATCTTGCGGAAACTCCCCTGCTGATACTCCATGACAACCTTGCAGATGCGCCCCAGCTCTCCGTTCTTCACAAGATCGCGGGCAAGTTTGACCATCGGATATCCCGAATAGGTGAACGGCACTCCAAGAATCCGTCTCTTTCTGCGGGCAAGTTTTTCAAGATCTATCGCCTCTGCCGCAGTGACGGAAAGCGGCTTCTCGCACATCACGTTCATTCCCGCCTCAAGCGCGGCCTTGGCGATCGCATAGTGCGAATCGTTCGGCGTGCACACGGCTATGAAATCAATGCGCCCCTTCTCGGCGGCGATAAGACTCTGCCAGTCGGCATAGACGCGATCTGGAGCCACACCCAATTCAGACGCCGTCGCACTATTGGCTTCAGCATCGCGGGTGAAACAGCCTGCCACGATATCGGCAAGATCGTCCATTCTTATCGCAGCTCGATGCACAGGGCCTATGAACGACCCTTTGCCGCCACCCACCATTGCATATTTCAAACGCTTCATCAACGACATCCCTTAATAAATGCAGGTCGCACGTCTCCGCGCGACCGCACAATGAAAACCGGCAGGGCGGTCTGTCCCCAGACCGCCGCCAACTCTGAATATCAGACTCCGGAGTAGCACACGAATCCGCCGTCAACCGGAAGCGTCACGCCCGTAACGAAGGACGCATCGTCCGAAAGGAGGAATCGAGCCGCGCCATGAAGGTCGCTGGGCTGACCGAACTTGCGCATAGGCGTCTTGGCGAGAACCTTGTTGCCGCGCGCGGTCGGGGTCTTGCCGTCCTTCTCCATCATGAGGAAACGGTTCTGATCGGTGATGAAGAAGCCCGGAGCGATTGCGTTCACACGGATTCCCATCGGCGCAAGATGCGTCGCGAGGAAGGACGTGAAGTTCATGATGCCTGCCTTGGCTGCACCGTAGGCTGCAACTTTCGTAAGCGGCTGATAAGCTGCCATCGAGCAGAAGTTGAGAACCGCGCCGCCCTTCTTGAGCATCTCCTTGCAGAACACCTGGCAGGGAAGGATGGTGCCGACGAGGTTGAGCTTGTTCACAAACTCAAAACCTTCCGGCGTAAGACCAAAGAACGTATCCTCAAGCTTCGTATCCTTCGTCATCTGCTCAGCCGGGGTCGTGCCCTTCGGATGGTTGCCGCCTGCGCCGTTGATGAGCACATCGATACGCTTCCACTTTTTGAGCACAGCCTTGCATGCAGCTTCGAGGGATGCCTTGTCGAGAACGTTGGCTTCGATTGCGAGAGTCTGGGTAAGCCCCTTCTTGGCAAGCTTGGCGCAGAACGCCTTTGCAACATCGCCACGCAGATCAAGCACCGCGACCTTCGCGCCATGACGGAGCAGATCCTCTGTCATGCTGGAGCAAAGAACTCCTGCCGCGCCGGTGCAGACGATAACCTTTCCTTCGACGCCCTTGTCCTTGACAACCTTCATCTTAGATTCCTTTCGTTTTTGTTGATGATATAAGATGGTTGCTCGTGCTGCCTAAAAACAGCCCTTAGCCACAATGCCTAAAATTATACCACAAAAAACCGGTTTAAAAGAATGAAACTCATCCACCCCTGCAGAAATGGTCCTTTGCCAAAGTAAATGCGACAGTGTTAGTCGCATCTACTTATTCCTAAGGGATCTTGTGCGACTGATCGC
>JAGBFY010000026.1 GCA_017936245.1 Kiritimatiellia bacterium | reverse complement strand
CGATAGCGCTCCTGCCGACGGAATATGCGGCGGGATACGTTCTGACGGCATGCTTGATGTCGCCGGTGAAGCCATCTCCGCCGGCGAAGCGCATGTGCTCGCATGAATGTGTAGGCCTGCGGTAGAATATTGAATCATTGAGGGAAGGTTTTATGCACGATAAACAATACATCAGCGCGAATGATTATCTGCTCGACAACTGGCGCCTGGCGGCGGCGGTTCGCAGGAGTGAGTGGCGCCCCGATTTTATTCTTGGTCTCTGGCGTGGCGGTGCTCCTGTTGCTGTGGCGGTGCACGAATTCTTCAAGGTGACCGGATGGGATGTTCAACATATACCTCTCAAATGCGCGAGCTATACGGGGATCGGCGAGAATGACGGTGATGTTGTCTTTACTCTCGGCGACATGGTTTTCGGAATGTTCCGCAGTGGCGATAAAGTGCTTGTAGTGGACGATGTGTTCGATACCGGCAAGACTGCCGCCGCTGTCAAGCGCAGAATGGATGCAGCAGGGATAGATATGCGCATGGCATGTGTCTACTGGAAGCCAGAGAAGAACATGACAGACCTGAAGCCGGACTATTTCGTGAAAGATGTAGGAGACTCATGGATCGTGTTCCCGCATGAGATCGAGGGTTTGTCCGATGATGAAGTGGTGCGTAAGGATCCGGCTTTGGCGGATTTGATCGCATCCTGCGTAGAGTGATGGAGTGCGGCGATGGGATTTCTGCCGGTAACAAGGGATGAGATGCGCAAGCTTGGCTGGCGTCATGCGGACGTCATTCTTGTAAGCGGTGATGCATATGTCGATTCTCCATATTCCGGCGTTGCAGTCATAGGACAGGTTCTCGCAAAGGCCGGTTATCGCGTTGCCATCCTAAGCCAGCCGGATATGTCAGATCCTGACGCATTCAAATCCCTTGGGGAGCCGAATCTTTTCTGGGGTGTGAGTCCGGGTTGTGTGGATTCGATGGTCGCGAACTATACGGCTGTCGGGAAACGACGCAGACAGGACGATTTCACCCCAGGTGGCGAGAACAACCGTCGTCCGGACCGTGCCGCCATAGCATACGCAAACGCGATCCGTGCTGCGTGGAAACCATGCAAGCCGATAATTCTCGGAGGTGTCGAGGCGAGTCTCCGCCGCATTGCGCATTACGATTTCTGGAGCGACAAGGTGAGGCGTCCCATTGTGTGCGACGCCAAGGCGGACGCGCTCTGCTATGGCATGGGGGAACGTACCATGCTTGCGTTCGCAGAAGCCGTGAAGAACGGGGCAGACTGGCATGGTATACCCGGTCTGTGCTGGATGGCGGGAGAGAAGGGGTTTGTGCCGCCGGAAGGAGCCGTCGAACTTCCGGGTTTCGCCGAGGTGAGCCCTGATACACCGGAAGGCAAGAAGGCTTTCGTTGAAGCATTCGTGAAGTTTTCGCAGAATCAGGACCCGGTGTCCGGCAGACCGCTTGTGCAGAAGGTGGACAACCGCTGGCTCGTGCACAACCGGCCGAGCGCACCGTTGGAGCAGGAAGAGCTTGATGCCGTTCACGGGATCAGATGGATGCTGGATGCGCCTCCATCAATACGCGCACAGGGAAAGATTCGTGCGCTCGACACAATCCGGTTTGGAGTCACCACGCATCGCGGCTGCTACGGTGAGTGCAGGTTCTGCGCGATTGCTGTCCATCAGGGACGGCGCATCGTAAGCCGTTCGAAAAAGAGCGTGACTGATGAGGTGAAGGGGTTTCTGCGCCATCCGATGTTCCGTGGCACTGTTTCGGATGTCGGCGGTCCGACCGCGAACATGTACGGATTCGACTGTGTGCGCAAGGCGAAGGATGGCGCTTGTAGGGAGAAGAGCTGTCTTTTCCCCCGAACCTGCCCCGCGCTCAGGCCGAACCACCGTCCGCAGCTTGAACTCCTGCGTGAACTTCGAGGGATTACCGGAGTGAAGCATGTGTTCGTTGCGAGCGGCATCCGCCCCGATCTTGTTGCGGCCGACCGTTCATGTGGAGACGAATACATATCCACCATCGCGAAGCATCATGTTTCAGGGCAGCTCAAGCTTGCGCCTGAGCATGTTGTGGCACATGTGCTGGAATGCATGGGCAAGCCGGGTGTGAAGGATCTTCTGGAGTTCAAGCGAAAGTTCGATGCGGCAAGCAGACGTTTCGGAAAGAAGCAGTTCCTTACGTACTATTTCATCGCGGCGCATCCTGGATGCACCGAGTCCGATATGCGGGAACTCAAGCGGTTTGCCGAACGGGAACTCAACCTGCGTCCGGAGCAGGTGCAGATATTTACGCCCACGCCACTTACGGCGGCGACGTGCATGTACTATACCGGCATCGATCCTGTATCTGGCCGTAAGGTGTATGTGTCGCGTGGCCTTGGGGAGAAGCAGCGTCAGAAGGATGTGCTTACGCCTCGGCAGTACCGTGCCTATTGATTGGAACCTTGTTTCCGTCGGTGTATGGCATCTAGTGCTGCGGCGAGCCGTTCACGTTTCTTCATCTGCTCGTCAATGGGCGACTCTCCGAACAGGTCGGGCTGTTCGCTTTCCGGATGGTCGGTGAAGTTTGTGACCCCGAATCCGATGAGACGCACCGTGCGGAGTGCACCCGGCGGCCATTCGCGGTCGAAAAGCTCGAGTATCAGATGCCGGAAGGATATGTCGTCACGCGCTGGTCGTTCGAAGGACGCTTGCCTTGTGATTGTGTTGAACATCCCGTCGCGCAGCTTCAGTTTTGCGGTTCGCGCCCAGCGCTCTTCCGTTCTGAAGCGACGTCCGACATCTTCGACAAGTTCAAGGAGCGCCTTGCGGACCTGTTCACGGTCTCTCTCGTCGGTAGAGAACGTGTGCTCCCTCGAGACGGATTTTTCAGATTCATCTTCGCGGGCGACAGTTGAGTTGTCGATTCCGAATGCGTGGTTGCGGATTGATGCGGCGGCGGACTGCCCGAGGATGCGTTCAAGAAAACGCGGATCGACATTCTGGATATCGGCGCAGGTGCGGTATCCGTAGCGTTCAAGCAACGCGGCCGTTTTTCCACCCACGCCCCAGAGTATCTTCACCGGCTTCGGGGCGAGGAACTCGCGTATGGCATCAGCGTCAAACGGCATCACGAAAAGTCCGTCCGGTTTGTTCTGCTCCGATCCCAGCTTTGCGAGAAGACGGTTCGGGGCGAGTCCCACCGAACACGTCACGCCACAGGCGGATTTTATGTCGGCGCGGAGCTTCTCCGCGAGCGGAACCATGCCGCCGAAGAGGTGAGCGGTGCCTGTGATGTCGAGAAATGCCTCGTCCACGGAAACGCCCTCGACGAACGGTGAATATTTCGCGAAAACCTCAAATGCCGTCTTTGACACCTCGCTGTAAACGTGCATACGTGGCTTTACGAATATGCCATGCGGACACTTCGCGTACGCGGTGCGGCTCGGCATTGCGGATCGGACACCGAACTTTCGCGCTTCATATGAGCATGTCGATACAACGCCGCGCTCATGCGGACCCGATCCGACAATGACGGGCTTTCCCCGCCATTCGGGATGGTCCCGCTGCTCAACCGCCGCGAAGAACGCGTCCATATCCACATGAAGAACTGTCATGGGCATTAATTATACTCTATTTCGTTGTTTGCGGAGGCAATGGCTTCAGCTTGTGTTCGATTGGTGACAAGACAAGGTAAATGCGATTGGAATTATGCGGCCTCGCTTTTGCCGGAAATGTGGTAAAATACACCCTTCAATAAGGAGTACATGAAATGAAAGCCACAATAGAGACTGATCTCGGAACGATTGAACTTGAGCTGGACGAAAAGAAGGCTCCAATCACGGTCAAGAACTTTGCCGACTACGCCAAGAGCGGACACTACAACAATACGATTTTCCACCGTGTCATCAACGGTTTCATGATTCAGGGTGGCGGATTTACGGCTGACATGAATCAGAAGGCAACGAATGCCCCCATCCGCAACGAGGCGATGAACGGTCTCAAGAATGCACGTGGCACGATTGCGATGGCCCGTACGATGGTCGTCGATTCCGCCACTAGCCAGTTCTTCATCAATCTTGTGGATAACAGCTTCCTCGATTTCCGCAATCCTTCGCCGCAGGGCTTCGGTTATGCCGTGTTTGGCAAGGTCACGAAGGGCATGGAGGTCGTGGATGCGATCGCCAAGGTGCAGACCGGCAACAACGGCATGCATCAGGATGTTCCCGTTAAACCCGTTGTCATCAAGAAGGTGACTGTTGAAGAGGTTAAGGCAGAAGAAGG
>JAGBFY010000231.1 GCA_017936245.1 Kiritimatiellia bacterium | reverse complement strand
GGATGCATTTGCCCGAAGTGTGGACGCCGGCCGGCAGATGCCCTGAGGCCGGGGCAGGGGGCTTCATCTCCGCGCAAGGATCGGACTTTATTGATGCATCTGGAAAAAGACAACGTTTTCTTGGCGTGAACCTGTATGGTCCTGCGGCATTGCCTCCGAAATCTGAAGCTCCCGAGATGGCGAAACGTCTGGCCAGATGGGGAATAAACGCCGTTCGCATTTTCCCGCAGTATGCATGGCAGCTGCGCAAAGACGGCGACTATTCCAAGGGATTCGATCCTGATCTGCTGGATCGCTTCGATTGGCTGTTCTACAATCTCAAGAAGAACGGGATATATTCGGATATGAATCTCCATTCCGCCAGGACGGCCGGATACCGGTTCAAGAATTTCAAGCGGACTATGAAGGAGAATAAGGGACGGGATAATTTCGATCCTACGTTCATCCTTCATCAGAAGGAGTTCATCCGCGATGTTTTCACTCATGTCAATCCATATACGGGACTTGCCTACAACGATGACCCCGCCGTCATGTCGTGGGAGCTGAACAATGAATGCGCTCTTCCTGTCTGCTGGTTCAAGATGGGGCTTGAGGACAGGCTTCTGCCTGCCTTCCGTCGCGAACTGCTCAAACAGTTCAATGAATGGCTTCGAGCGAAATACGGAAGCACCGAGCGGCTCAAGGCGGCATGGACCTCTTCATCTCCGGTCGAACCCGACCTGATTCCGGATGGGGTCTGGAAGGACGCCAAGGCGTTCGCCCGGATGCCGTGGTACACGGAAGGGTATGTCAGCGACGACCATCCGCGCAACTACAGCTTCGATGAATCGACCGGTTCCGTGAAGTTCGAGGCCGGCGACAAAAGCAAGTTTGCGCTTACCCGCGTGCCGCTCAAGAAGGGACAGACCTATGAGGTCTCGTTCAGGATTCGGTCAAAAAAACCTGGAAGCGCGCTGTTCACCATCGGACAGCACAATCGTCCGTACGGCAATCAAGGCTGTCGCCGCGTCGTGAATACCGGGACGAATTGGACAGAAGTGAAGATCCGCACGGCTGCGCTTTTGGATGACGACGACAACCGGGTGCAGTGGCGCAGCTTCTCACCGGCAGGGGAGTACGAGATTACCGGGCTGTCCATAGTGTGTGGCGGCGAACTGGGGCTTGATCCGGGCGAGTCGCTTGAAGATGGTACGATCGGATTCGGCGCTGCCCGTTCACAGATGCGCACACATGACATTTCGATGTTTATCCTTGACGTTGAAGACCGTTATTGGAAGGATCTGTACGCATTCGCGAAGCATGAAATGCGCGCAAAAGCTCCGGTGAACTGCGGAACTGCGGATTATGGTGCGCATTATCCTCAGGCTTATGGAGACTTCATTGATGACCACATGTATTATGGTGGGTTAGTGGAGTTCCCTGGCAAGTCTTGGGACAGGTCAAACTGGTATTGCCAGAACAAGTCAATTGTCCTTGGCATTGCAGGCGATTCCTGGTATCGCAGTTTCCAGCGCTCGTTCGAAAACAGGGTGATTGGAAAGCCGTTTACGGTAAGTGAGGCGGGTATGATGTCCCAGATGGCGACGGCGGCCGAGTATTTTCCGGTTATTTTCTCCCTGGCGGCATTTCAGAACAGCGCCGCGATTCATACATACACCTGGAGCCATCATGAGGACCATTCGTACGGAAGCACGAAGTTCCTCGACATGCGCGGCAATGCAAAGTACCTTGCGCATCTTCCCGCATCGTACAACATGTTCGTGCGTGGAGACGTCAAAAACGGCGAGGACGAAAAAGACAGGATCGTATATGATCTGCATCGCGAAGATGAGAGAAACGAAATCGTAAAATATGCTTATTCGAGGTTCACTCATGTGCATGATACCGACACGTTTGCATTTCTCAAAGCGCTCACAGGGCGTAGGCTGGTGGATTTAAAGAATGTTGAACACCACCACGATTTGACTCCAACACCGTATGGCAAGCCTGTCGAGCCATGCGACTCCACTGTGTCCTCGACCGGTGAGATACGCTGGAGCGTCAAGGAACGGGGCCGGGAATTCTATGCGGTCGACACCGCTCGAACCAAATTCATCTCGATGTTTGGAACCGCCGGGACGGTACATGCTTTCAAGGATGGCTTTTCGGTGCGCCTTGGTAATACACTTATGGGGTGGGCTGCGATTTCCTTTACTGAACTGTCAGTTGGTAAGTGGCTGCTTGCGGCCACTGGATATCAGCAGCCTACCGGCGTCAAACTTTCGGAATATGGGAAGAATAAAATTGCCGCGCCCAAAGAAGGCACAAAACTGATTGGCACGCGCATTACGACCATGAAGTCGATGGGCGATCTGCCATATGAGTGCGAAGGGGTGAAGGCTACGCTTCGCTTGCCTTCCGATGGTCGCATTCTTCGCATAACACCGCTCAATGGAGATGGGAGGCCGCTTTCGGAATCGGTTGATGTTCAGGTTTCAGCTGGTTTTGCCGAATTCAAAATCTCCGAGAAATATCGCACGATATGGTATCTGGTCGAGACTGTGCAGTGATGCTGCTTTGATGCACCTTCATTTGGGAATGTAAGGATTTCATCTTAATTTCGTAGTGCCGTCTGAATATATCATTGCCGCATATATGTACAGTTGTGGTATAATCAAGGGTCATTATGAAAACGGAAACAAAACAGTTCAAGGCCGAAATCGGCCGCATGCTCGACCTCGTCGTCAATTCACTTTATTCGAAGAAGGAGATCTTTCTCCGCGAACTCCTCTCCAACGCATCCGACGCCATCGACCGCGCCAAGTATCTCGGTCTTGTGGACAAGGACATTCTCGCCGATTCCCCAGACTGGAAGATAACGGTTTCGGCGGATAAAGAAAAGAAACTTCTTTCCATTTCGGACAACGGCTACGGCATGGACGCCGAAGACCTCGAGAACAACCTCGGCACGATCGCGTCGTCCGGCACGAAGAAGTTCATGGAGGCGGCGGCAGCCAAGGACGGTAACAACCTTCCGGAACTCATCGGCAAGTTCGGCGTCGGCTTCTATGCGGCGTTCATGGTCGCGGACAAGGTTACGGTCGTGTCGAAGAAGCGCGGCGAGGATGAGGCGTTCGCGTGGGAGTCGGATGGCATTGGTTCGTACACCGTCTCCGACGCGGAGCGAGACGCCTATGGTACGACAATCACCCTCCATCTCCGTGACGGGCAGGATGAATATCTCGATGAATGGCGCATCCGCGATCTCGTGAAGAGCTATTCCGACTTCATCGCCTATCCGATCTTCTTCGAGTCCCTCAGCAAGAAGGAAGAGGATAAGAAGGACGACGAGAAGAAGGAACCCGAATCTCCGAAGCCGCTCAACACGATGACGGCCCTCTGGAAGCGTCCGAAGAAGGATGTGAAGAAAGAGGAATACGACGAATTCTACAAGCACCTCACCCATGACTTCGACGAGCCGCTTGAGGTGATCCCGTTCTCCGGCGAAGGACAGGTGGAGTTCAAGGCCTTGCTCTTCATCCCTAAGGCGGCGGGCATGGATCTCTATATGCCGCAGTCCAAGCGCGGTCTTTCGCTCTATGTGCGCAACGTGTTCATCGGCAACGACTTCGATCTGCTTCTTCCCGACTACCTGCGCTTCGTGAAGGGAGTTGTCGATTCCTCCGACCTGCCGCTCAACGTCTCGCGCGAGATGCTCCAGGACGATCAGGTCATCTCCAAGATCAAGAGCGCCGTCACGTCCAAGATCCTTTCCACGCTTGAGGATATGAAGAAGAAGGAGTCCTACGATACCTTCTTCCAGACCTTCGGCCGCGTGCTGAAGGAGGGTGTGCACACGGATTACGTGAACGCCGACCGCATCAAGAAGCTGCTCAAGTATCCGAGTGCGCAGTCCGCCGCCGGAAAGACGATCTTCCTTGAGGACTATGTGAAGAAGATGCCGCAGGACCAGAAGGACATCTACTTCCTCTGCGCCGAGAAGGAGGAGGACGCCCGCAACGCGCCCCAGCTCGAACAGGCGGAGAAGCATGGTCTCGACGTACTCTTCTTTGTCGATCCTGTAGATGAATGGCTTGTGGACTCCTTCCGTGAGTTCGAAGGCAAGAAGCTTGTGGACATTGCCCGCGGCAACATCTCCTTCGGCAGCGAAACGGAGCAGAAGGCCGAGAAGGAGGCGAACGAAAAGGCTTCTGCCGACCCCAAGCCGTTCCTCGAAAAGGTCAAGGAGCAGCTCAAGGACCATGTCGCCGACGTACGCGTCTCGAGCCGCCTTGCGGAAAGCCCGTGCTGCCTCGTTGCCTCCGAGAACGCCCTTTCGCCGTCCATGATCCGCATGATGCGTGCGATGAAGCAGGATGTTCCGGAAGAGAAGCGCATTCTTGAGGTGAACGCCACCCATCCGCTCGTCGAGAAGGCGAAAGGTCTGGACGGCAACGATTTTGCCGATGCGGTTGAGCTCCTCTTCGATCAGGCACTCATTGCAGAGGGAAGCCCCGTGCCGAATCCGTCGCGTTTCGCCAAGCTTCTCACCGCCCTCATGATGAAGTAAAAATCCACCGGCTGCAACCAGGTGGAGCATATGGCAGGAAGCTGTTTTTATTAAGCCATGTCAGGCTTAATGAAAACAGCTTCCTGTAATTTTTGTTCGTTGATGAGAAACTTTCTGGGGCGGGATATAAGAACGCATTGAAGCTCGCAAGGTGCTTTGTTTCCTTTGTGGTTAAAAACTCCCGTCCGTTTCTTGCCTATAACTTTAGTCGAGAATACGGTTTGGAAAATCTGGGGTCACACCCTTCAAGAGAGTGAGATAAGTTAAAAAGAATGGGTAGATATCCGATTAATTAAGAACATTATCTTGATTCTTGGAGGGACAGACCCTTTAAAAAGCAACGGGCAGGCTGCCCGTTGTATGGGAGGAGGAGGAGGGTATGTCCCTTCAAAATGGAGGGTGAGGGGATTGCTTAAAAAGTTAGCCTGGGCTGAATTGTCAAATCTATGTCAAAAAAATTTGACATAGATTTGACATAGATTTGACATTCTCTTGACATTTCATTTCCGGCTTTTTGATATCTTACCACCTGTCGCGACGATTGTGTCATGACGAAACGAAAGGAATTGTCGAAATGGCCAGAATAGCAAGAATCAAGGCAGAAGGCGAGGCCTTCTATCATGTTGTGAGCAGGATTGCAAACAAGGCGTTTCTTCTTAACAATGATGAAAAGAAGCGCATTTTTGTGAACATGATGCACCGGGCGGCAGATTTCAGCGGTGTCGACGTGATCACATATGTCGTGATGGACAACCATTTCCATCTGTGCGTCAGGGTTCCCAGTCGAGAGGGTGAGGTTCCAGAAAGTGAGGTTTTGAGAAGGGTGGGTGTCCTTTACGGGGAGGATCGCCGGGATTCGCTCGAAAAACGCCTTGCAGGATACAGGGAAGAGGGCGATAACACGGCCGCCGCCGCTGAACTTGCAAGACTGCGGTCAAGGATGGGGGACTTGAGCGAGTTCATGAAAACGTTCAAGCAGCGCGTTTCGCAAT
>JAGBFY010000230.1 GCA_017936245.1 Kiritimatiellia bacterium | reverse complement strand
TATGCACGGCCACACAGCCATGTTTTCGGCATTTCGGAATCGGCCATGCCAGGGCCAGTCCGCGCACGATCCGCACCCCATTGGGCGATGCACGAGCCAGCTGGCCCTCTCGCAACACGGCGCTTGCGGCTTCTCCGATCCTCACCCCCGGCCGAACGGCCTCTAAAAAGACTCCCGGATAGTTTACGCAAACGAACGGCGGTTCCCCCTCTCTATCCGCCCGCCGGCGGTGTTCAATTCCGAGGGAACGCCATGAATTGTCTCATAACCGCCATCAAAAAGCAAGCAAGAGCTCTCAAAAAACCAAAATCTACGAATAACTCATAATAACCCGCCAAACATCGACATAAACACCACTTTTCTTGGGGTCTATCCCCATCAGTTGCCCATCAGTTTCCCATCAGTTCCCATCAGTTCATCAGTTCCCATCAGTTCTTGGGGTCTATCCCCATCAGTTCCCCATCAGTTCCCATCTTTGCGACAAAAGAAAAATTAACACGTTTCTGGATGTTCTACACGGTTAGAATATAGTTGCCGTGCCCATACAGAACCGCCTACGGCGATTTGTGATGCGCCACTTTTTTCCGCCAATCCATGGGCGTCAGTCCGGATATCTCCTTGAATTCACGGCAAAAAGACGGAAGGCTCGCCCATCCGGAATTGTTTGCGACAACAGACAGCGGCACTTCGGTTCGGGAGAGAAGCAGTTTTGCGTTTTCGAAACGGACCCGACGGATTTCCTCAAGAATGCTCTTGCCTGTCACTTCACGGAAACGGAGTTCCGCCAGACGCCGGGAACTTTTCATCATCTTGACGACATCGCAGGCCTTCAACCCTGAGCACGCCCGAGCGCGGATCATGTCCACGGCATTTACAACCTGTCCATTGACAGTCTCCGAAAAACGGGCGGTAGAACCCCTTCCGATCACCCCCATCGGTCTGAATGTTTCACGCATGCCGACAGGTCGCGCCTTCTGCATACGATCAAGGGTTGCCGCCGCCATAAAAGCACCCGCTTCCCAGTCCGGCGCAATGCTGCTCAACGTCGGGGACGTCGACATGCAAATCGAACGATTGTCGTCCACCCCGATGACCGCGACATCGCCGGGAACGCGAAACCTTTTTTTCCTGCATGCAGAAATCACGTGCATGGCCATTTCATCGTTCGCCGCAAAAACACCGCACGGCTTCGGCAAATCTAAAACCCATCGCGCGAGCGCAGGAATCAGCTTGCGCCTGTCGCAGACATCAAGTACGGGAAACGCCGGTACCACAATCCCGCCGCGGGAAAAAATCTCACGTTCGAAAGCCTCGCATCTTGCAATATTCCAATACAGTCTGCAAGGCGCATGAGCATAGGCGAAGTTCCGCAAAGGCAGCGCCGCAAGTTCACGGGCCGCCAAACGTGCGGTATGATCCGCGTCATGTGCGATGTAAGGACATCCTTCCATGAGGCCGGATTCTTCGCAATCGAAGCAGACCACCGGCTGCATGGAACGGATATCCTCCGGGAGGGCCATTGGAAGGGATGTTACAATACCTGCAACATTCTCCGTGCGCAAGAGCTTACGGACACGGTCGAAATCAGGCGTACCGGGGAAACAGCAGTCGTAAACCGACCATTTACGGGGACGGCAGTAACGGCAAAGCCCGGCATACTGCACATTCCAGACATCGCTTCTGAATTTATGAAGGGCAAGAACAACCCCTTCATTCCGACTCTGACCCGCGTTCCCCATTCCCCTCTCTTCGTTTCACCTGCACGAGCGGCGGATTGTGTATGTTCCGGGAGGAAAGTCTTTCGATTCCGTTTCGCCGGGAAGCGTCACCTGTGCCAAGGATCCTTCTGGAACGGCAAACTCCCACACCCATTCATCGCCTTCATACCGCCATGAACTCTTGACAAGTCCGGATACAGACCTGTATTCAGCCTTGACCCAGCCAAGGCGGCGGTCCGGTTTCGGAGCCATGACGATCCGCTTGAATCCGGGCGCGGATGAATCCGCAGAAATTCCGGCCATCGTACGGTACATCCACGCAAGCACCGCCCCATAGGCGTAATGGTTGAAACTGTTCATGCCAACGGGGCCAAAACCGTCCTTCTTCGTGTAGCTGTTCCAGCGCTCCCAGACGGTAGTCGCGCCCTGATCAACGGAATAGAGCCAACTCGGGTTCTTGTGCTGCAATAACAGTGTATACGCCACATCAACCGCACCGCATCCGGTGAGCGCGTCCATCAGAAAGCCCGTTCCGAGAAAGCCAGTCTGCAGACAGTCGCCATGCTCGCGTATTGACTTGAGGAGAAGCTCCTTCGTCGCCTCCCGCGCGGCACCTTCAGTAATGCCGTGCCTGAGGGCGAACACATTGGCCGTCTGAAGATGTCGCATCGGCTTGAGGAGAAGTCCGTCATTTTCCAGGAACCTTCCGCGGATATAGGCAAGCGCCCGCTTTGCGCTATCCTCAAACCATTTCGCCTCTTCATGTCTTCCGGTCTCCCGACCCATCTCAACCATCAGCCTCGCATCGTAAAGCCAATGGCATGCCGCCAGATAAAGACGGTAGTTTTTAGCATCAGGATCATCCTGCCACTTCTTCCAGCTGCCGAAGCTGTTGCCGCAGGTCTCGAATGTTTCATACGAAAGCCAATCTGCGTAGATGTAATTGAGACGATTTTCGAAATCGTACTTCATTTCATCGATCTTGTGCACAAACTTCGACATCGCCTCCCAGTTGCTGTCGATGATTCCCGTATCGCCGAACTGTCTCCAGACCGTCCACGGAACGATCACCCCCGCATCGGCCCAACCGAGCGAGAAGGTTTCGTTGCCGTACTGCGCAAACGGGGCGACGGACGGATAGCCGCCGTCCTTACAGACACTGTCGCGCAAATCACGCGTGAACTTTCTGAAGAAACTTCTCGTATCGGCGTTGAACGCTCCCGCCTCGCAGAACACCTGCGTATCTGCGGACCACCCGAGCCGTTCGTTGCGCTGGGGGCAATCTGTGGGAACGCTCAGATAATTCGAGAGTTGCCCCCAGTAAACATTCTTTATAAACCGGTTGAGGGTCTTGTCGCCGGTCACCAAGGATCCCGTCTCCATTTCCCTTTTAATGGATGTAACCGGGATTGACGAGACGCTTTCAATCTCCACATCCCCGGTGGCCGTCAAAGAGAGATAACGGTAACCGAAGAATGTAAAGCGCGGAAGATATAATTCAGTTCCTTTTCCGCAGAATGTATAGACCATCCGCATACCAATGTCCGGAGTACGCAGGTTCGCACGATAGACGGACCCTTTCGGGCCATCGCATCCGCGCATCCCCTTGTCGGCATCATTCAGCATCTCGGCCGGAAGCGCCGTCAAAACGGTTCCCCGTTTCGCCTTGAACTTGAACTCGGGAACGGCGGCGCAGTTCTGTCCGAAATCGACGACAACAGTCTCGCCCTTCTTCAGCGAAAACGGTCCGCGCACCATGGCAAGGTCACGTCTTAGCGTCACCTCCGCGCCAGATGTCGGCAACACCTCACCCTTGAACTCGTTGTTGACTTCCGGAATCCGGTTGAGTCCTTCGCCCAAAAGCGGATTCTTTATCCGGGCATCGTACTCTTCGCCGTCGAAAATCGCCGCGTGCGTTACGGCGCCGGCGACGGCGCACTTCCAGCTATTTGCATCGGAAACAATCCTTTCCGTGCGGCCATCGCGGTATATGACATCCAGAGCTCCTATGAACGCGCTCTTTTTCCCCATAAATCCGTCATGTCCGACGGGCGTCAGGATCTTGTCGCGCCACCATCCGGCGGACACCTCTGCAGCAACAACATTCTCCGAACCCGGTTCGCGCTTCAGAAGCCCGGTCACATCGTAGGAAAAGGAATATTTTGTTTTCGCATAATGGGTGTAGCCTGGCTTGAGGAAATCATCGCCGACACGCGTTCCGTTCACAAAAACGTCAAAAACTCCGAGACCGGAGACAGTCCACTTTGCCGAAGCCACCTCGCCAGAATTCGTGAACACTCTCGCGAACCAGCTCGTGCCGGAGGCGGCGCGTGAATCACCCTTTACCGGACCGGAAAACACGGGTGCATCCGGAACCGATATCCACTCTGCTCCCGACAGCGAAGCAAACGCCCGGCAGACAATTGCCACTGCAGCTGAAAAAATGAGACGTCTTTTCATACGGCGGGAATTATATCACACCCAGCCGCCAATTCACGCCTTTTATGCGCAGCGCATGACGATCGACATTGTTGCGTTCGATTACCCGTATCTTGCAACTGACCTCTTGCACCGATAAAGCCTGACCTATGGTTAGCGTTCCTTGACTTTCGGTAGATATGCGGCAACGAATGCCGTAAAAGGTGCGACAAGCACAAGCCCGAACGAACCGACAAGAGTCTTTACAATCTCGGCGGAAACAACAGTTGAATTCAGGAACACAAGCGGAGGGGTTCCCTGCGCGGCGAACATCATCAGAAGCGTAATGTATCCGCCGGAATACGCAAGAAGAAGAGTCGTGGTCATGGTTCCGACGACAGATCGTCCGATGCGCAGTCCGCTCAAGAAAAGTTCTCTCCGAGGAAGCGTAGGACTGTGCAAGGCGACTTCATCCACACCGGCCGCTATATCCATCGCAAGATCCATCAAGGCTCCTGATGAAGCGAGAATCACCGCGCCGTTGAACACGTCCGCAAAATCAAGGGATGAATAGCCGGAATACAGCAATGCCTGAACGAACGGCATCGTTGCACCGTTCACATGCATCATCTTCGTAAAGAACCATGCAAGTAGGAGCGAAGAGCCGACACCCAGCATCGACCCGAGAAACGCAGTGATGCCCTTTCGGGTGCACCCCGCGACAAGATACATTATAACAGCGGTCAACGCCGATACGGCAACGAACGAAACACCTGTTGCATTCCACCCTTCAAGGCAAAGAGGGATGACAAGCTTCCACACCGTAAAGCAGCTGAACACAAAACTGAACAAGGCTTTTGTACCGGTCCAGCCTCCAAACAAGATTATGAGAACGCAGAACGATCCAAATAGGACGCTTCCCCAGCCAAGCCGCCAATGATCCCTTGCGATAAGCGACTCGCCTTCCTTTACTCCTCCTTCCGGCCAAACGACAACAGCCGTATCGCCAGGGCGGAACTTTTTGTCGAAATCCAGCTGGGCGCGAAGCTCGTTCTCTGCCCTGAATCGTCTTCCGGTCTCGGGACCGTCCAGTACCTCC
>JAGBFY010000025.1 GCA_017936245.1 Kiritimatiellia bacterium | reverse complement strand
GTTCGTGCGCGGCGGCTCACAGGGTGAAGCGGCCGATTGTGGACGTCGGCGCGTCCACAATCGGCCATGGGAATGGTCGCTTCGCGACACGCGGCGGACTCTCCACGGGCCAGCGACGGACTTCTGACGGGCGGCGGACGGGCGGGCATTCGTCTGATGCCGACATTTTGCGACATTCCGAGATGGGCGGTGGCGCGGCGGCGGACTTGCCACGGACGGGAAACGGACACGCCACGGGCTTATCACAGACGATTCCCCTACGGACGTGCAACGGGCGGCACACGGGCTTGCCTACGGGCTTCTGACGGACGGGCGACGGGCGGGCTTCGGTCAGACTTGGACAAGCCCAGACGTGCCAAGATGGGCGGCGGCAGATTGCGCGGCACACGGACTGGAAACGGACTGGCGGCGCGTTAGGGATAACGCGCGTGGATGCTTGCGCACCCTTCGGGTTCGGCTTACGCCGAATCTTCCCTCCGAAAGCATTCGCTTTCTTCGGCACATCTACCACGAATACGCACAACGGACTACACACGGACGCGCGACGGACTTTCCCTATCGCACAAGCTCCTCACCGAGCTCGCCGCTCTCCCCGTGCTCTAATCAAGAGCAGCGATAAAGCAAGAGGACTCCGGTTTTTGCCGGAGTCCTTTTTATTGCATTGCTTTCCGGCGGAAGTGCCGATTCCGTCAGTGCTTGATTTGTTGGCGAAAAGGATAAATCTTTTGGCAGTTTAGCCATATTTATCGAGTGGTTAAAATGATAAAATAACCCCGTTATGAAAGACGAATACTATTCAAGGTACTACCGAACCGGCGACAAGGAGGCACATTGCGCGTTCAACGTGCTGTCGCTCGGGTTCAATCGGTGTATCGCAAAACTGGATTACACCCAGTTTTTGCGGCGCCATCCTTCAAAGCATCGTTTTTCAGAGCGAAATGGGCGGACGCTGCAAAGTGTGGTACTCGTTCACATAACATCAGGACACGGGAAGTTCCGCTCCAAGCCATCAGGGGAGATAGCGGTTTCCGCCAATTCACTGTTTTTTGTTTTCCCGGGAGTCAACCACTTCTATCGTTACGACGATGCGACCGGATGGAATGAAGAATGGCTAGAAATGTCTCCGGAATCCGTGTTGCCGATGCTTGAGAGGGCCGGAATAACACCGGCCTCTCCTTTGCGCACGTTCAATTCAGTTCCTGCGGTGGCCGAGGCTTTTCAGGAACTGTTTGATCTGTCCCGGCAGGAGGGATCGGGCACGAAACTGCTGGTCGATGCCCTGGCGCACCGGGTGATAGCGGAATGCGTACGGGAGTGGGAGCGTGGCGCCGCCAGAGGCTCATGTGACGCCGTCGAGAAGATGCGCCAGTCTCTGGTGTCGAATCTGGCGACCGGGGTCAATATCCGCGAGGCGTCCATTGCCGCCGGCAAATGTCCATCGCGGATGCGGGATTTGTTCAAACGCGCCACCGGTCTCTCGCCCAAGAAATACCAGATGCGCTCACGGCTTGTGCGCGCCGGCAAACTGCTGCGGGAGACAAATCTGCAGATATCGGAGATCGCTGAGCAGATCGGCTTCGAGTCGATTTTTTCGTTTTCTAAGCGGTTCAAGAAACTTCTGGGATGTTCACCCAGCGAGTATCGCCGGAAAAAACAAATATGATTCACAGCCTTAAAACGCGAGGAAAGGACGAAAGCCGTGACAACAACGAGAGAAGCAATCAACGGAAAACCGTATGAGGAAAATCCGTACGTACGGTTTGGCGAGGAGGGCGTCACATTGGCAAGGCCGAGGCGCGGATCTCTACTCCACAGCAGAACCGCAGTCTGCATGCGGAAAAAGATTTTTGCCTTGTCTTCTTTAATCATCTCGTCATGCCATATGTTGTCGGCGGAAACGTACACCTGGACAGGTGCAGGCGAAGACGGCAATTGGAACGACCCTCAGAACTGGTCTCCGGCGACAGGATGTCCGAATTCGGGAGATACTGCGGTGTTTGCCGCTTCGGCAAATATCACCTCGGCCATTTCCCTCTCCGAAGGCGTCCTCAACATTCAACTGCAGTCGGGTGTCACGAATGATTTCTCCGGAGTGATATCCGGTTCCGGCAGCATTTCCGTGACGGGCGCCAATATCAGAGAAGGCATAGACAAACTCATTGGCGGCTCGGCCACATGGAGAAGTGCAGTCAGGCTGAACGCGGCAAACACATTTTCCGGAGGCATATCAGGGACGAATGTTGCGCTGGAGGGTTGGAATACCGCGGCGTTCGGCGCCGCGAACAGCAGGGTTTCGGTAGGCGGCACCGGGTGGCTCGGCTTCTGCGCCGCAGGGGACTGGCGCAGATATTCATATGTAATCGAAAATTTCGAGTCGACGGGGATGAGTGTATATTTCTCCGAGTCTGCGGAGATATATGGTACGTTCATGGAGAATGGAATAACGGCAAACATGCCGAGGCTCTTCTTCGTCACCGCAAAATCTTCACCGAACGTCGTCATACACGGTGACATAGATTTTCCCAGCATTGAGTTGTTGCCAAATATCTACGGTTTGACCCGGCATCTGGAAATAGACGGAATCTTGAATGTAAAAGGCATCCGTGGCGGTGCGTGGATCGGAGGCGCAAACGGATATTTGTGGCTCACGAAACCGGGCGGCTCCTATGGTTCGGCCAGCATCGGATATTCGGTACAGTTCAAGTGCCTTGCGGAGAATGTGCTTGACGGCAACGCCACAGTGCTATGGGATGGCTACAGGAGCGAACAGCTGTCGAGCGATGAGCGCGTCGGCAATGTCGATCTGAACGGGTTCAGCCAGAAAGCCGTTGCCCTTTCCACCACGCAGGATGATTATGCCCTGACGGGAGACAGTTACCTTCGAAACACTTCCTCTTCATCTGCCACATTGACATTGCAAGGCGCAACCCAGGACTATCTCGCCAACTGTGCAATCAAGGGTCCGCTCTCAATCGTGTGGAATCCGGAGATGGCTGTCACGCAGACGGTACACGGCATAAAGGATCATACGATGTCTGGCGGAATAGCGGTGTCGAACGGTGCATTCCGCATCACTGGTCCTGCCGGCTTTGCACAGGTTTCCCATATAGATATAGCAGCAGGGGCGTCGTTCGTCTGCGGTGCAACGACCGCCGGGGCGCTTGCCGGGGTGTCCCGCATATCCATCGGCGCGGGCGGCAGTTTCATCGTGGACGACGGGACGGCGAATCCGTTCCCGAAAGCTTCTGCATCGCTCGATATCGATTCCTCGGCGGAAATAGCCGTGCCATCGACGATGACCCTCGCTGTCGCCACCCTCGCTGTGGGAGGCGTTCCTTACGGACATGGAACGTATTCCAGCGATCCTTCGGCGCCGAACCATCTTCCGCAGTTGAAAGGGGGCGTCATCACGGTCTCATCTGATATCGCACTGGACACTGTCGAAGCCGTCTGGACGGCTGACGGCGCAAATCCCGAGAATCCAACGGATGCCGGCAACTGGTCATGGGAGAATGCCGGGGTTCCTCCGCTCGCTGTCGGTTCGCTCTATCCCAAGTTCGCCGATGACGGCGAGAGGATCACAATCGACGACAATGCCGATTTCAAGGGAATCCGTTTCGCCGGCGCAGCAGGTCGCTTCGATATCGCCGGACCGGGCATGCTTACCGTCCGTTCGCTTGGAATTACCGCGGACGCGCAGCGGACAAACAGGATTGACGCGCATGTCCGTTGCCTTGGCTCCCAAAAGTGGACGGTAGGGGCCGGTTCGGTTCTGGAGATAGGCGGCGGGATATCCGATATCGGCGGCAGTGCCGAGCTTGTGAAGGACGGAGAAGGCAGACTGATCCTTGATTCGCCGAGTGAGTTCACCGGACCTATTACCGTCGGCGACGGCTCGTCCAAAGCCGGCGAGATAATGGTAACGGCCGCTACAAATGCATTGGGGCTTGCGTCGGACCATCCCCTGACAATCAATTCCATCAAGGGATCGAGCCCGGCCCAGGGAGTGTTTCGCCTTGCCTGCACGACAGGGGTCTGCCATGTGGAGCGTCCCGTAGTGTTGAAGAATAGCGACATGCAATATGCGTTCAGGAGCGAAGCCTACACGACGAACGTATTTACAAGACCGTTGGTGGCTGACGGTACGCTCCGTTTCTTCTTCGACAAGTATTCCGAAGTGATATGCCTCGGCGGCGGTTCATTTGGCGGTTGGACGTGTTTCGGCGGTGACGGACGGGCGAAATGGATATTCCGCAAAACGCCGGTGTCGTTCAATTATCTGTATATGTCGGCTGGCGCTCGGCTGCATCTTGATGTCGCTTCCAACCACGTCGGAGGCGTGGAATTCCCTGCGTCCGGCGTCAATGAGCTTTTTGCCGACGTGCCGTTTGCGCTTGCGTCGGATGTGACAAAGATCAAATTTTCCAATTCCGGCAGCAGGATCAACATAAGCGGCGGTGATCAGCGTGTGGGCTCTTTCATGACAATGTCCGGCGGAGCCGTCACGAGTTCCGTTCCAGCCGTTCTCGAGGTCACGCAGACCGACGACATCACCAACGGCGGCGTGTACTTCCTGGGCGCGGCAGGGCTGTTCAAGCTGGGAGCGGGAAGGTTGACGTTCCCACTTTCCCAGACTTCGTCGGGGGCCGTTGGCGTAGGTGAAGGTACGTTGGCCTTCACGGACGGCGCTACCTGGGCCAACTCCACCAATATAACGGTGAACGGCACGGGCGTGCTTGAGATTTCCTCATCGGAAACATTTTCGCCCAGCTGCGAGATGCACATATCCGGCAATGGCAAGGTGCGCATAGCAGCAGGTGTGGTGCAGAGAGTCCGCCATCTCTACATCGACGGAAAACCTGTCGGGGTGGGCGGTCTCTTCGGCGGGGTGGACAGCTCCGGAGACAAGAGATTTTCCGGATATCTGGAAGGCCAGGGACTTCTTAAAGTGAAAGGAATCGGTTCATGTCGGATAATCATACGTTAAAAGGTCTTTCAAGGCGCGATTTTCTGATGGATGTGACGGCTGTCACCTCCCTTGCCGCCGCGGGATGCTCAATTCTCCCCAAGGCAAAAGCCGGAATCGGCGGACCTTTCGTCACGCTTCGCGACGGCTCGTGGCTGTACGGTCACGACAGCGGCGACCATGACGGACTCGGCAACAATCCGATGAACCACTACAATGTGCCCATGAGCGCTCCAATCACGGTTGCGGACGCCGCACTCGGGTTCGGGTTGCAGAACGTCAGCGTATGCCGGTGGGGTCTGACCGACGACGAATACATACGGCAGTATCGCGGACTGAAGCGCGTGTCGTGGGCGATTACAGGCGCGAAGAACGAGAGGTATCCGAAACTTCTCGAGCACAACTTCTCCCTGTTGGACAAGATGCCGAATCTTGTGGCGTTCGATCTCGACGATTATTTCCGCTCCGCTTCGCGCGGCGGTCCTGATGAACGCGTCGTGATTGACGGCCGCCAGACCACCGTCGCCCGGGCCGGACTCCCATATTTCGAGCTGATGAGGCTCTCGCGGAGGGTGAAGGCGAGACAGGACCGCAATCTTGCCCTTCAGCTTGTCGTCTACGACTATATGCTGCGGAAGGAGATGCGCCCGGTCTTCGATGCAGTGAATACCATACAGTACTGGACATGGTGCGGCAAGGACATTTCAGGACTGGAGAAGCGCTTCCGATTCTACCGTTCGCTTGCTCCCGGAAAACCGACGTTCCTTGGCATATACATGTGGGATTACGGAGGGCGCCGTCGGCTCGACCTTGACTTCATGAAGCATCAGCTGAAGGTGGGGTTCGGATTGTGGCAGCGCGGCGAGATAGAAGGATTTGTGTTTCACTGTTCGAATCTCCTGAACAAAAACCTTCCCCCTGCGGAGTATGCGCGCGCCTGGTTCGCGGAGCATGCCGACGCGGAACGGAAAGCGGCGGCATTCCATGAGGTGGAGCCTCCACCCGAGACCGAGGAACGGAATGGAGCGGTCGTAATACCGGACCTTTCCGTACCGGCCGCCCGCGCCGCAGCGATACGGCGCAGTCTAGACGGCTCCGGCAGGAAGCACGTGCCGCTTCTCATAGGAGGCGATGAATGGATGCCTTTTACGGGCACGACGGGCAGACAGATACTCGCCTGCGGCAAGGACAGGATCGTCATAGTTGAGCCAAGCGGACGTGTTGCGTGGAAACGCGAAGGCATCGCGGCTTTGACATGCGTGCGCATCCGCGGCAACGACATATACTGGACCGACGGTTCCTTGAGGCGCACGGGCTTCTCCATGGGGAAGGAGCGGACGGAGCCCGAGTTTCTGTACAGAGGGCCTACCGACGCCTGTGATTTGCAGGGATTCGATTTCGCCGCGAACGGAGCTGTTGTCGTGGCGGCGGGAGCAAGCCGCATGGTCGTGGAGCTCGATCCGGAGACATTCGTTCCGTTTGTGTGGATCAAGACGGAGAAGGAGCCGTGCGGAGTCCGTAAAACCCGCAGGAATTCGTATCTGACGGTATTCGACGATTCCGTAGCGGAATACGATTCGACCGGCGTGAAGATCGCCGAATGGAATGCGGACGGAAAGCGTGTATCCGACGCCTTGCGGCTCGCGGATGGGACTACGCTCGTCGCCGTGGCGGACGAGGTACGCGCATATGCGCCTGACGGAGGTTTCCGCCGCATTGTTTCCGCCGGAGAGATCGATGGCGCTGGGGACGGGATGTTCTCATCGCTTCAGCGACTCGCGAACGGTGAATTGGTGGTTGGCGTGAAGCGCACCTCGCTTGCAGGCTCGCCGGCGCTTGCCGCATTTGCCATCGACCGTGACGGCAAGGTCTCATGGCGGATTGATTCCACAGTCGATGCCGGCATGTGTGCCGTGCAGAAAATCCAAGGGAGAGAGGAATATGATTAAGAGAGTGGTATTCTCTGCGGCGGCGGCCACAGCAGTCGCAGCGGCAGCTGTCGCAAAAGATTGCATCATTGCCGAAGGTGGACGTTCTTCGTGCAGGATAGTGCTTTCTGAAGACGCATCGCCGACCGTTGCCTATGCGGCAAAGGAGCTTTCCCGATTCCTGAAGGAGCAGACGGGCGCGGATATAGGTTGCGGCACGAACTCCACCGATGGCACCGGCATATGGCTGGAGGAATCGTCCACGGGCAAGGACGATTCCTTCCGCATCGCGGTTGATGCGCGCGGCGTGCATGTTTCAGGCAATGCGCGGGGAGTGCTTTACGGGGTGTACGAAATCCTCCGGCGATTCGGAGGGTGCGAGTGGTACGCGCCGAATGTGCAGACGATACCGAAAATCGACAGGTTCGCGATTCCCGAGGATACCGATTTCCGCTGCAGTCCGGCGTTCCTTGTCCGGGAGACTTCCTGGTGGGAACTCCGCAACAATCCGGAGTTCGCCTTGAGAAGGCGCATGAATGGGCAGGGCGTGCTGCGGATGCAGAACGTTGTCCCGCCGGCCTGCACGATTTCACGCAATCTGAGCCTGTGCCACACATTCGCAAAACTCTGTCCGAGCGCAATATACGGGAAGTCGCATCCAGAATACTACGCTCTCCACAACGGACGGCGGTGCAATACCGGAGACATCCAGCTCGACCAGCAGCTGTGTCTTACCAATCCCGACGTACTGCGGATCGTGACATCGAATGTTCTGGCGGAGATACGCGCCAATCCCGGTTTTGAGATATACGGTGTTTCGCAGAATGACAACTGGAAGCATTGCCAGTGTCCAGATTGCGCGGCGATAGACAAGGAGGAGGGCTCGTGCGCGGGGACGGTTCTCAGGTTCGTGAACGCTGTCGCTGAGGCCGTAGAGCGCGAGTTTCCGGATAAAATTGTCGAGACCCTTGCCTATGAATACAGCCGGAAACCGCCCAGGAAGACCCGCCCCCGCGACAACGTGATGATATGTCTGTGTTCGATAGAGTGCGATTTCAGGTATCCGATAGTCGGCAACCGCAACCGGGAAAACATATCCTTCATCTCCGACATCCGCGGCTGGCGCGATATCGCAAAACATCTCTATGTGTGGGACTACACGACGGCGTTCAACAACTATCCGACGGCGTTCCCCAATGTCTACGCAATAGCGGGTAATCTCAGGTTCTACCGGGATTCAGGCGTGACCCACATGTTCGAGCAGGGATGCGGACACGGGCCGCACGCAGACTTCGCCGCATTGAAATCGTACCTCATATCAGAACTTGAGTGGAATCCGGATTTGCCTCTCGAACCCCTGCTCGACAAATTCTTTGCGGCGTACTACGGCCGGGCCGCATCGGTGGTGAGACGCATATTCGATGAAACCTATGCCGTCCCGAGAGACGAGAGGATCAATCCTCTCCGCTGGAACACCGACATCGTCCTCCCTGGAACAGACGAAAGGTTCTACGAACAATTGGCGAAACTCTGGAAGGAGGCGGCTGCACTCGTCGAGAATGATCCTGTTCGCCTCGAAAACGTGCTCTGGGGGGCGTTCGGCAATGACTACACGAGGTCGCTGTTGTATGCGCGGACGCGATCCGGCATTCTCATGGCCCGCAATCCCGAATACCTCAACTCAGAAAAAATTATCGCCATGAAGGAGGTGGCAAAGGATGTCCTCAAACGCACGGATGCGAGACGGATCAGGAATGCGACCCGTATCGGGGAACATTGGGAAAAACACGATGCGGTACGCAAGGAACTGCAAGATTTCATAGACAGCGAGATGCCGTCATCCTATAGCGACAGGGTTCGTTTCGAGGAAAACAGGTTTGCGCCCGTAAGACCGAACAGGGGCGGAATTGCGAATGACGCAAACGCCTCCGGCGGGAAGGCTTTTTTCCGGAAGGGAGATTCCTTCGGCTGGAGCGAAATGAATCTTGACGGAATAATATTCGACCCCGGGGTCGAGTACCGCGTCAGAATCCGTCTTCGCGTAGAACGGGAACACGGAAGAAAGGGTGATGGCGAGGCCGTATGGGCCGGCGTATATGACTACCGTGGACGCAGTCCCTCCGTCGACACCATGACCTTGAATCTGTCGCAGATCGGCGATGACGGCTATGTTTGGTTTGACATGCCTCCTTGGCGCCCAAAACCAGGTGACCGCGTATGGTTCGCCCCTGGACGTTACAATGAGAAGGCCGGTATGAAACCGAAAGTCAAGGGGGTGTGGTTCGACTGCATCGAAATAAGTCGAGCGGATCTCGAATAGCATGCAAGATGCACGGTCACGCTGTGCCCCGGGCTCCCGCCGATTCTGTATCCGATGGCGTTGAAATAGGTTTCATAAAGGAATGCCGAGCATACCGTATGATAGGTGCAATCCGCAGTCGCGTACTCAGGCGGCTTCTCGATTGTTTTACGCATTATCCGCAGACCCTTCTTCCCCGCTACGAGCGGAGCGGAATCATACTGAATGCAGTCAGATTTCAGATAATAGGCGTATGCCGTTTCTATGACAGCCTGTCGGCGGATATCAGGATCATTCCAGTCGACGGCAGCAGAATCAGCGGCCGTAGTGGTCATCCAAGTCACAGTCAGCAGAGAAACAAGCAGGGATCGCCACAAAAAACTCGCTGTGTTTTTTCCCATTTACCAAACCCCTTATTTTTCATACTCTGCCTATTGTACCACAGTTTTCAAATTACCGTCTGAGGTGAACGGAGCGCAAAGTATTACGTACTGAAATGCAGCCAATGCAACTGGACCGGTGGGGCATTCTACTTCCCCACCAGCACCTCCCGCGGTCCTGCGCCGCGCATCGGGCCGATCACACCGCGCTTTTCAAGAAGATGCATTATGCGCGAAGCGTGGTTATAGCCGATCCCCATGCGCTGCTGCAGCATTGAAGCTGATGCACGGTTCGCCTCCACCACAATGTCATACGCCCGATGGAATTCCTCATCCGAAACGCCATCATCGCCGGACGGCTCCTTGTCGCCTGATTTCTTCTCCTCGGAATCCATCTCATCCACAATCGATTCGTCAAACTGCGCGGGCCACTGCTTTACGATGAACTCCATTATGCGCGACAGTTCGCCTTTCGTTATGAGTGAGCCTTGCGTGCGGACAAGCCCTTCCTCCGACTTGTAGAGCATATCCCCTTTGGCACAGAGAAGTTCCGCGCCCGCCTCGTCGAGAATCGTCCGGGAATCGGTCGCGTTCGAAGTACCGAGCGCGACACGTCCCGGTATGTTCGCCTTGATTGTGCCGGATATTGTCTTCACGTCAGGACGTTGCGTCGCAAGAATCAGATGGATACCCGTCGCGCGAGCAAGTGCCATGAGGCGTCCAAGCACAGGGGTCACCTCCGTTCCGCAAAGAGTCATGATATCCGCAAGTTCATCGATGATGATTACGATGTACGGCACCTTTTCATCACCTGAATCATTGTACTCCATGATGTCGCGCGCGCCTATGTTGGAGAACTTGATGAGCCGCTGCTCCATCTCCTTCGCCGCCCAGCGGAGCGCACCGAGCACTTTCCGGACGTCCACCACTACCGGAACGAGAAGGTGCGGCATAGTCTTGTAGTTGCTGAACTCCGTCCTCTTCGGATCGACCAGTATCATGCGCAGCTGTTCGGGCGTACGCGTCATCAGAAGGCCGTTTATGATGGAGTTGAGACATACCGACTTGCCCTTACCGGAAGCGCCCGCCACCAGAAGATGCGGCATCTTCGTAAGGTCAGCCACCACCGATTCGCCGGCGACATCCTTGCCGAGAAGAATCGGAACAGGGTATTTCGGCTTGCCGTCCTTCGGCCACGTCGCAACATCCTGCCAAGTATCAGACTCCACGATCTCACGGAACAGGACAGGCTGCGGATTCGGATTCGACACCTGTATGCCCACAGCCTCCTGCCCGGGAATCGGCGCGAACACGCGGAGCGACTTCGCCTTAAGCGCCAGCTGAAGATCGCGTGAGAGCCCAAGGAACTTCTCAACCCTCACGCCATGCCCTGGCTTGACGGCGAACTGCGTCACCGTCGGCCCCTCGACGATCGATGATAGCGTGGCGACAACACCGAACTCCTTCAGTTTCTTCATCAGCTCCGCGCCCATCTCCTCGGCATTGTTGCCAGTATGCTCTTTCGCCCTCGGCGGATCGAGAAGCGACAGGGGCGGCAACTCCGCATTTACAGGATACTTGATTCGCGGAACTTTCGCCTTCGGCGGTTTTGCGGCAGGCACGGCAGGCGGCTCGTCTTTTTTCGGCGAGATCTTCTCAATTCCCTTCTTCACGATCTCCTTGCCTTCATTGACCGCATCCGCAGTTTCCCCGAACCAGCTCCAGTCCCATTCGCTTATGCGCCAGTCGAAAAGCCTGCGCACAGTGGAAAGCCCGAGCGCCATGCACATTGCGAGCAGAAGAAGCCCAAACGAAAGGAACGTAGCGCCAAATGCCGCAATGCCTCTTTCGAGACACTCCGTCATGAACATCCGCCCAACCCATCCACCGGCGTCGTTCCCTACGTGAATTGACGACATGATGTCCTGCACCCACCCCCACTTTCCAGCAAGCTGGACAATTCCGGTAACGGCCAGCATCATGAGCGCAAGACCGGCTATGCGTATCCAAACCTTCCGGTTTGGTATCTCATCCACCTCTTTGGGAATCGGCTCAAGCATCTTGAGTCCACCAACCAGCAACGCGAAAGGGAAGCACCATACGGCAAGGCCAAACGACACATACCCGCAATATGCAAGCCAGTTGCCGATTGATCCTATCAGGTTTGTCTGCGGCTTCACATTCTCAGTAAGCGACGAAACGCATTCCCAATCAAAGGTAGCCAAAGCCAATGCCAAAAAGACCGAGAGCGCAATCATCCCGACCCCGGACAGCTTCCAGTAAAGACGGTCTTCGGGAGACTTCACCTTTACATTCTGTCTCTTGCCGGATTTCGTCTTACCGTTTTTCCTCGGAACGCTGCCCTTGGCTTTCTTTGTAGGTCTATCAACCGTCTTGACCTTCAGCTGCCTCTTTTTTCTGTTCTTTCTCTTTGCCTTCATAGTCCATATTATACTAAAATCCAAATCACGGGTGCGCATCACAATTTATTTGACCGGCACCTCTCGTTCACGTAAATCGGGCATCCAGCAAGTCTATGCCCTCCATATCCTCGTTCCAGCGAAATGAGCCATATTCCCTGCGCCCATCTGCCGCCTCGATGATGACGGCGGCATCCTGATAACAGGGCCACGTCTCATCCGTGAATGACGTAACGACTCCACGCCCGGCAAGAAACGCCGCAACGTTGATGTCGTGCGTAACCGCGACCACAAGGTTATCGCCGGAACGGTGAAGAGCTTTGAGCCGCGCCTCCATTTCACCCGTTGCCATCCTGAACGGTCTGTAGCCCCGCATCTTTCCTTCACGGAAATACCCGTTCAACCGTTCAAGATAACGCCCTTCGGCGATAAGCGCCATGCGCTCTTCAAGCGAGCCAAAAAACGGCGAATCGCTTCCAAGAAATTCAGATATCCTGATTTTCTTTGATATCGGCTCTACTGTTTCTACGGCATCAAGACCCATAGCCATTCCACAAGCCGTTTGAACCGTGCGGAAAGTCCCGCTCGCATGGAATGCGACGGATTTCGGTCGCACGATACCGGCCAGCATCGCGCCAAACTGCCTTGCCATGCGCCACCCGCGCTCTGTAAGCGGGAGACTCGCGCCAAAAGTAGGGTCTCCCGGATCAAGCGGCGGCCGCTCGGCATGGCGAATAAGCATCGTCACCCGCCCACCTTTTTCGAGAACCTCCTTGATATCGAAAAGTTCCACCTTATCACATACATTGCAGGCATGCCGTCCTGCCTGACCATTTTTATATCCATTCTCATTTTTCATACACCCACATACAGCAATATCCGTGCCAAAACACGCCAAGCCCCGAAACCTTGCGATTTCGAGGCTTGGCAGTGGTCAGAAAATGACTTAGTGGTCAGAAAATTTCCATGGTTAGTCGCTTAGACGCCTCACGCATATATCTATCGTTAAGATACTTCTTCAATTCTGGATTGATTTGACATTCCATGACAGACCAAACATCCGTATACGATAACGGATTAGAGTACACTTTAATTTGTTCTTCAGGATAGTTGCCTTTAATCGATTTATAAAACTCTTCGTATAGAAGGCAATACTTCCCATAGTAGTCAGCCTCCTTCTCAAACCTTTCATCAGGCCTATACAGCAAGTTGGCAAAGTGGAAAGTCGACGTCTCGTCAATTTTATATCTTCGAGCAAATGCTTCGCGTATGTTTTTGTCATCAACAAGATTTGTCATAGCAATCAAGTGACAGATAGATTGCTTGATTCCATCATAATACACTTTTTGTCTATCATTCGCCACTACTTTATCTTTGAATTTCTCGACCACTGCTGGCATGTCATATTTCGTGACGATGTATCTAACCTTATCTTTATCATAATATGCAGCGTTAATCTTACGCATTGCTGATGAAGCAGACGAAAAATGTTCGGTAAACTTTGACTCAAGGAAGAACACATGTGGTCGACCATCTTTTTTCCCAACCAGCATCACATCCATATTTGCACAAACAAAACCATCCTCCGTTTCTTCACCAGCCTTCTTCTTCGCCGCACGCAACTTCTTTAAACATGGGATCTTCACCTCAAAAACAACTCGATCAAACTCAATTTCACGGAACCTGAAAATTGACTTATTATTGATCCAATGAAAGAAATTGTACGCAAGCATTGATGATGAATGAATTGCACACGCTTTGCAAAGCAACTCTCTTCCATCACCTTCGTTGTACATTTTCTGAAATTCAGAAGACATAGTTCCACCCCACACATTATCACTCCATTTTTGCAGATAATATGAATGCAACGAGCCATTTTCCTCTGCCAGGCACTTCGCGTCGTTACTGGGATAGTGACTTGCCAGTTCTTTAAGGAAATCAATTCTTTTTTTACTACTCATTTCGAGTCCATCCTTTCTTCTTTCTCTGCGTCTCTGCGCCTCTGCGTTAGACACAAACCCCTAAAACTATTCCTCTTCCTCCCCTGTCGCCTTTCTGCACAACGCCTCATTGCGGGCGTTCATCAGATGGCAATTGTCATAGTTTACGGGAAAGACTGGCACATCTACTGGAAACGAGCTAAGGAGCAATTGTCGCCCGGCGGCAAGAAACCGCGAATCCTCCACTGTCGGATCAAACCTCTGCGGGAGTCCATGCGCGACCGTCTTGATCCATCGGGCAAACGGCTCAGTCCGCAATCTCCGCTCCAGTTCCTTCTCGCCCGGCGAGAGGAATCCGCATACGGGCAGCATCCCGCGACGAGCCTTTTCAACCATTCGTTCAATCTCCGGCAGATGCTGTTCAACCGTCATTCTGCGCGTCAGCCGAACGGGAAACATAAACGGTGATGCAAGGAGCGTCAAGTCACCGATGGCGGTCCACGAAAGCGACGGATCGAGAACCGCATGCTTAAGCCCGCTCCTTCTGACAAAGCGATCCGGATTAAGAGTCTTCCACATCTTTCGCGCTGGATTCATCTTGATATACTTGCGTACGGCCGCGAGTGGACGTCCGGCGTTGACGAGGAGCATCCAAAAGTGATCCTCCCACACGAGCGGCGCCTTTTCGCCAATCAACGGAGCAACCAAATCTTCTCCCTCTCGCCTGAAATGCTGAAACCAGTCAAGAATGTCAAATTCCCGCGCCTTGCTGTAATCTACTATCAACAGCAGATGCAGATGATCGGGCATGATGATGAAATTGCTCGCTGTCAGAAACGGCCATCTGGCATGGGTGGCGCGCCAAAGAGCGACCATGGCCTCGCCAGCGGGCGTCAATTCAACGGCGTAGCCAGACCTACCATCGCGCCCCGTATTCTCCACGACGCGTGACAACACTGCCTTTCTTCCTCTCACGCAGAAAGTGAGAAAGAAAAAGCGCCGTCCGCTCTTATCAAACTGCAATCTCATGCGCCGCGCCTCCCGTCGACATCGACCGGGGGAAGTTTCCCCCGTGCCCTCTCCGATGCGTAGACAAGGCGGGGTTCGGGGCGCAGTCCCGATTGTTGTCCAAATACTCCTCGCATGGCCAACATTATACCATAGCCCCTATCCCCGAGAGATTTTTTTGTGGCATTCCCCGCTCTCCATCAAGGCGACCATGAACTCCTCTGGATAATGCGCCTTGAGATAGGCGGTCTGGTAAGCAAGCCAGGCATAGCAGACGGCATGAGACTTGTTGAATGCGTATGACGCGAACGACTCCCAGTCCTTCCATATCTTGGCGCAAAGCGAACGCGCTGCGGTTTCGTCGCGCCATTCGCCAATCCTGAAATCAGGATTCGCGAGACATCCCGCCACAAATTTATCTTTCAGTGTGAGCATAATCTCCATTACCTTCTTGCCCATCGCCTTGCGCAGCTGATCCGCCTCGCCTCGCGTGAAACCGGCCAGCTTCCGCGAAAGCATCATAATCTGCTCCTGATAGACGGTAACGCCGCATGTCTCGCGCAGTTCCTCCTCCATGAGAGGGTGATCGTATATGACAGGCTCTTCGCCGTTCTTGCGCCGCACGAACGTAGGGATGTAGGCTATTGACCCCGGACGATACAGGGCGTTCATGGCCACAAGATCATCAAGGCATTTCGGTTTGAGCGCCATGAGCCAACGTTTCATGCCGTCGGACTCGAACTGGAAGATATGCTCGGTATCGCCTCTTGTAAAGACCGCCATCGTTTCTGGTTCATCATGCGGAATCTTGTCGAGATCGACCACCTGTCCTTTCCTCTCGCGGATCAAGTTCACGCAACGGCTGTGGATTGACAATGTCTTCAATCCAAGAAGATCAAACTTTAAAAGACCTACGGATTCGGCATACTTTCCGTCATATTGGGTGATGAGATCGGGCTCGCCAACCACGCGAGATTTCGCGTCAGCAGGCATTACAGGCAATATTTCCCAAAGCGGCTTGCGCGAGATGACGATGCCGCAGGCGTGGAGACCGGGCTGTCTGACACATCCTTCAAGTTTCTCAGCTATGCGAAGAATCTTCTTCTGCACTTCACCGCCGCTTTTATAACGATCTCTGAACTTACTCGACGTTTCCAACGCCCGCCTAAACGTCATTCTTGGTTCATTGGGAACAAGCCCTGCGAGTTCGTTGGCTTTGTGGATTGGATACTCCAATACACGTGCCACGTCCTTTATCGCGCTCCGTGGTGCCATTTGCCCGAAAGTGACGATGTGGGCAACGTGGTCGCGCCCGTATTTGTCGCAAAGATATTCGATAACCTTCCCACGCCCAGCATCATCAAAGTCAATATCAATGTCCGGCATTGAGATTCGGTCAGGGTTGAGAAAGCGCTCAAAGAGGAGTTTGTGCTTAATTGGATCGACAGCGGTTATCCCAAGTGCATACGCAACCGCCGAGCCAGCCGCAGAGCCACGTCCAGGTCCGACCCACACGCCCATTCGTCGTGCCGCCTCAACGTAATCATGGACGATGAGGAAGTAACCTGAGTAACCCATCTTCTTAATGACATGCAACTCGAAATCGATCCGCTCTACGATTTCCGGCGGCGTCTTTTCACCCCAACGCTTCTTCATTCCATCGTATGCGAGCGAGGCGAGGTAGTCCTCCTCGCAACAGAATTCCCGTGGAATCGGAAATTCAACGACTTGAGGTGCTTCGCATATCTCGTAATCTTCGATTCGTTCTGTAATCTTGACCGTGTTCTCGATCCATTCTGGATGCTTCGGGAAGCGAACGGACATCTCTTCTTCCGACATCAGAAACTCATCCCCGTTGCAATGTCTACGCCCGCCATCTGCCAATTTCCTGTGGTCGAAGATGGCGCAATAGGTATCATACGCCTCGGCATCGCTCTTTTCGATGAACCTCACAGGATTTGCCGCGCATACCATGACTGACGACCATGCCGAACTATCGAAGTCATCATTTTCCGCCATGAAAGCGAAATCGTCGCCAAACACACGCAAGCACTTATCCACGAAGTCCGGCTCTATGTCACTCGTCATGCAGACAAGACCTTCGCGCCATTTCTCGATGTCGGAGAATGCTATGAATCGGTCTTGGGCACCTTGCGGCTGTACTTCCGCCGACGAGATACGGACAAGGTTGCGGTAGCCGGTCTTGTTCTTTGCATAAAGGCGTATGACATGACGATTCTCAAGCACGGTCGCCGCGATGGATCGTCCGATTATCGGCTTGATGGGCGGCAACTCGCCATATACGCTTGTCTGCCGCGAACGACACGCCGCATGAAACTCGGCCGCTCCGAACATGAAGTTTCGGTCGGTGAGCGCAATCGCTGGGAACCCCATCTCCCGCGCCTTTCGGACGAGGCGGGGAATCTGGCAGATAGAATCGCCCGTCGAATACGATGAGCAGACATCTAACGGCACATAGTTGTTCATGTCACTTTCCCTCCTCTGGCGTGTCGATGACGGCCTCGACCGTTGTTGCGTCGAAGTCAAAACGGTAGATGGACTCATTGCGCATGGTGTCGAATATCTCGCCGTGCATCCCGTCAAAGTGCACCTTGACTTCATTCATATTGACTACCGGGGTAGACATGACAAGGAACTTCATATTACGTAGCTTGAGCGCGACTGCCCATCGATGCAACACGGTCTTGAACGTCTCCATCTTCTGAATATGTTCTGCGTCGTTCGCATCATAGAAGAGGTGGTACAGTAAAACCGGTATCGTTCCTCCCTTGAGGCTGGCCTTATTGCAGGCGGACGCCGTACGATGCAGAAACTGATACGAGATATCCATGCAGCTTGCCTTGAAATCCGCGAAGCCGTCAAGTCCACTGCAATCCGCATTGTGGATATAGCCCAACCACGCCTTGAGTATGCGATGGCGAAGAAGGATATCTGCCGCACCCACGCCCTCGTTGAGCCATTCCTGAACCGTCTTGTCCGCAAAGCGGACATACTCCGTCATCTTGCCCTCAACGGCAATCTGTACACCCGCCTCAAGTATCATGATATCCGTCATTGAAGGACGGCCGATCCTCTCTCCGTCTGAAAGCGCATCCGTCGGAAACTCAAAGAACTTGAGCGCACAGTCCAGGTTGAAGTCGGGGAGATACTTGTGAAGAAGCCGCCCGATCCTGCCAAGGTTCGCCGGCTGCCAGAATTCCGCTAGCGGAATTGAACTCGTCCGCCACGAATTTACACGCGTCTTGCTGAGTTCACTCAGCACTTCTCCATAAGTTCCACGGGCAAATCCGAAGAAGTACCCGCGTTCATCATCTATCATTTCTTTTCTTTCATTTTTCATACTCCCACATACAGCAATATCCGTGCCAACAGAAAAACGGACTGAAAACGTATCGTCTTCAGCCCGCCCACTGTTCAGATTTTTATCAGCTGTTCAAAAATTAATTTCCCGCAGAGAACGCAAAGGCCGCAGAGATTTTGCTTCAAAGGATTGGTTCGGAGAACCCGAACTCGCGCAGTAGCTCAATAGATCAGTTTGCCCATG
>JAGBFY010000229.1 GCA_017936245.1 Kiritimatiellia bacterium | reverse complement strand
GGTTGATGTCGGATGCTATCAGTGCTGGCTTGATCCGATCGGAACGGTATTCTCCGTGCGATAATGAATAGGGATAGGATATGTCAAAGAAAGTCAATATCGTGAAGTGTGCATCTGTCGCATTGACGCTGTCTGTGGTGTTGGGTGTCGCCGCAGCTGAACCGCTGTTTGATTTCGAAAGCAGGGATGCGCAGAGGGCTGCACCTCGTCTCAACCGCAAGACGTATGGGTTTGGCGTCACAAATTTCTGCGCAACGAGCGGCAGGAATGCGTTCGTCATGTATGCTGACAAATGGAATCCCGGAGATTATGAATGGCCTGCGTTCACAATGAACACTCCGGTGAACGACTGGAGCAAGTACGACAGGCTCGTGCTTGATGTCGTGAATCTGGGTGACGACGGGGATGTGCTCAGCATCCGCATCGCCGGACCGGACGGCAAGCCTTCGCTTGGGCTTGCCCGTTCTCTGCCGCTTCCCGCCTGGGGGCATCGGCAGTGGATTGTCGACCTTAAGTATTGGCCTAAGGAAGCGAATCCCACAAACATAACGCGTGTCAACATCTACACTCACAAGCCTCAGAGCATGTGTGCGTTCTTTGACCGGTTTACGCTTCTCAGGCCGGGCGAGGCGCTTCCGCCTGCTCCGAAGTTTGATGCACGGAGTTCGGCGGCGATCAAGGTGGGCAGGATGGATTACGATAGGCGCTGTGCGGCGCGGCGCAAGAGGTTCGTCGATGAGCTTGCGGCGGAGAACGTTGCCGCTGGGGTGCGACCGGACGGTTTCCTTGTGGGCAAGGCTTCCTCGATGGAGGGAATCCGGCCAAAGGACACGTTTTCGGTAAAGGGACCGAAGGACCTTTCCTTGCGTCTTGCGCGGAATGAAAGGGAGGCGCTTCAGATTCTTGTCACGCCGATATCTGGTGATCTCAAAGACGTGGCGGTTAATGTTTCGCCACTGAAGCTCAAGGTGTCGTTGTGGAAGCGTTTTGCGAAAGGCGTCTATCTGACGGAGGATTCCGTGAAGGTGTCTGTCATGGGATATGTGGAGACCAAGGCCCGTCCCCGCTATCAGATAGGCTATAACGTGGCTACCAATGTCGCGCCAGGCTATAAGCGCGTGACGAAACGCACCCCGTTGGGCTGGTGGCCGGATCCGATTCTCGACTTCATGGATTCGTGCGATGTGAAGGATGGCGACGTGCAGAGTTTCTGGGTGAACGTACACGCTCCTGTCGATGCAGTGCCGGTTCTCTATGAAGGCCGTGTAACCGTTTCGGCGAAGGGACGCAAACCGGCGTCATTTCCGTTTTCCGTGAAGGTCGATGACTTTGAGATTCCGAAGACGGCGCCTTTCCCGATGTTGATATCGTTTTCGCCGTCTGTTTATGTGCGGCCAGATCAGCATGGTGCACGTGACAGGGACTTCCGTGAGCTTGTGATGAAAACCCCCGATTCGCCCCTCAATCTCTGGAAAAACCACAAACTGGAATGGGGTGATTTTCTTGCGGACCATTTCATTACGATGATGCCACTCTACCAGCACAGAGGCGACCTTCCGTATGTTGTGTGGGAACGTCTTAGTAAGCAAGGGCGCATGGGCTACTACAATCTCTGCTATGCAAGTTCACAGTCTCTAAACACGCCAGAACGTCAGAAGAAATGGACAAAGTGGTCGGATTGGCTTGCAAGTGTAATCGCAAAACGCTACGAGGAGGCGAAAGCGCATGGCCTTGAGACAAACTGTGTCTTCTACTGCTGCGATGAGACCCCTACAAACAGATTCGGCGAGATTGATGCGATGCTTGAAAAGTTGAAGGGCCGATTTCCGCACATACCATTTACAACGACGGCATATGACAACCTGTACGGAACGGGAAAGCATCTGAGAAAGATGGACATCTTCAATCCGCAGACGATCAGGTTCGATCCGGAGACTGCGGAGAAGTCGCGGGCTGAAGGGCATAAGGTGTGGTGGTATTATGCGTGTGACCAGCGTGCTCCATATGCGAATGCGTTCACGGAGTGTCAGCCGATAGAGCAGCGTCTGCTGATGGGTGCAAAGGCGGCAAAGTGGCGTCCAGATGGATTCCTGTACTATCAGATAGCATATTTCAATTCGCTCAACTGCATAACGTCAGGTCCGTACACATCCTGGGATCCGCGCAGCTGGTGGAATGAGCACGGCGACGCCACATGGGTGGCGGTTGGCCCAGATGGACGGCCGCTTTCCACGCAGAGACTGGAGAATTTCCGCGATGGTCTGGAAGATCTGTGGTATGCGAAGATGCTGCGGGAAAGGCTGGATGCCAATCCCGATGCGGCATGGGCGGCACGGGCGCGGG
>JAGBFY010000228.1 GCA_017936245.1 Kiritimatiellia bacterium | reverse complement strand
TTCCGATCTGAGTGGGACATGCGCGGCGAGAAACGAGAACGGCGGGTATATGAACCAATCCGGAGAAAAGGCGCGCAACGAAGATTCATCACATCCTCAAGATGATAAAGCGCCTGTGCGGCAGCGCGCGAATCGGCGGCGAGAATTTTTACGCCACCCTCCGTTGTTTCAATGCGGCTGGAGCGGACTGGCAAATCGCCAAGAACGACTTCGATAGAGCCTTTCCCGCCCCTTGTAAATCTTGCGCTCACACCCATTGAGACATCAAGATAGTCGCAAAAATCCTTGCCGGCATGAACAAGCACTTCGTCTGCATCCTTAGGAACGGACACAACAACACCGTCAGTAACGGCGAATTCACCAGATGCCGGCTTCAGGGAAAAATCCCGTCGGCCGGATTCGTGCACAATCTCCAACCGCTCCCGGAAAGCGTACGCTCTTTCTTTCACAGGTGCTGCAGCGGCCACGACTCCCGCAGCCATCGCAAAAATACTTGCCATCAAAATTTTCATAATCGCGCCTTTTATGCTCACCGTTCATTCCTCAACCACGGGAATCACCGAAGCCCCGGAATTGATTCCGTGATATTCCGTGCATTCCGTGGTTAATAGTTCCTTTCCACATTCTTACCTCAATGCCGCCGCGAGCTGGGCTATGCCCTGAAGGTTGCGGGTGAGAGGTCCACCTTTGTATGCGCAATTCGTCCACGGCGCCATCATGAAACCTTTCAGCTTCGCAGGCGATACGTGTTTGCGGCAGAATTTTACAAGATTGGCCATGCATTCGTCGTTTCCGACCTTTGCCTTCACGCGGGCGTCCGAACACCAGTTCGACGAACACGGAACCTGATCGAATCCGCGCTTGTCGAGCTTTTCGAAAAGCTCGAGCAACGGACGGCTTTTGGCTTTCGGCGACATCTTCGACAGATCGAAGCCCTCCATCCATTCATCGTAGTACCAGTTGTTCTGCACGACGCTCAACGGACATTTTTCCGCAAATTCGGCATGCCGCCAGCCATAATCGCTCCACATCCAAACGCGCATGCCGTGCTTCTCGACGGCATTTACAAAAAACAGAAAATCATGCCACCAAAGCTCATCTGTGCGCACACACTTGAATCCGCGCTGATGGCCAAATGATTCTTCATCATAGCCGATGTGCAGACAACGTGGACGGTCGAACATTTCATAGGCGTCACGAATCACATCCCGGCACGTTTGGTAATACGGCTTGGTGGTGAGCATGCGAGAATATTCCCCGAGCCACGCATCGTGACCGGCGGAGAAATTGAGTTTGGGAATCACCTCAAAGCCAAGCGATTTAAGCCGCTTCACTTCGCCAAGCACCCACTCTGGTTTGCGTGAACCCTTCACAGCCAGTTCCGGATGACTGGGATACACCGGAAATTCGCCGAGATCAATCACCAGCGTGTTCATCTTTTTGGCGCGAGACTCCTTAACCAGTATCTTCCAGACTTCGTCGCTGAACTGCACTTTGTCATTGCAGCGACGCCCGCCGGCGATTGTCTTCACCCCTTCAGGCAACGACTCCCCCCACTGATTGAGTCCCCAATGAAAGAGCATGGCGCGGATTTCCGCCGGTTTGGCCGCAAATGTCGGCGTCGCAGCACAGGCAGCCGCAGCCGCCATACCTTTAAGAAATCCTCTTCTTTCGATCTGCATGACAATCCTTTCTTATTAAATTCTGATGAAAATCTTTCTGCGATACAGCTCCTCAAGGGCATGGGTCATCTGCGCAGACATGGCATTTGAAAATGTTCATGGACTTTGACTTGCGGCTCGCGCTCTTTACTCATCCTTCACCTCACCGAAATGACAAACGTCTTGATCCGAGGACGGATATAGCC
>JAGBFY010000227.1 GCA_017936245.1 Kiritimatiellia bacterium | reverse complement strand
GGCAGCATATGACGGTGCGCCGCCGTCAACGATGACAATCGCCCTGAGATTCGGGAGCTCAGGCGCTATCTGCTGCATCATCGGGATGTGGGCGGCGTCGGTCGTAACAACGACGGCGCCTGAATCCTTGAGGATATATTGAACTTCCTCATTGTGGAGTTTGGGATCCAAAGGCACAACTGAGACTCCGGCGCCAGAACAGGCAAGATACACATCCATCCACTCGGGACTGTTCGGAAGCATCTGTGCAACGTTTTCTTCACGCGGCTTGAGGTCAAATTTCGAGCCGTATGCCTCGGCAGTCTTCCGTACATCCTCAAGAAACGCGGCATACGTGCGGTTCACCCACTCCTTGCCACGGCAGAACACATGGGCAACATGGTCAGGTTGCTTACCCGCAAAAGCCTCAAGAGCTGAACGTATTGTCATTATGACATCCTCTTTCCTTTTTGTTTATGCCGATAAGATAACATATCGCATGTTTTTTTACAAGCGAGACGTGACACTTTTTCGTTTTATGTCACATGAAGAGCTTTGCCAACTTCTCGAGTTGCGCAACCTTTTCCTTGTTCTCGGCAAGTTTGCGACGCGCTTCTTCGACGATTGCCGCCGGAGCATGCTCAGTAAACTGCGTATTTGCAAGTTTTGCCTCAGCCGACTTGATGAAGCCTGCGAGCTTTGCAAGCTCGCCATCTATGCGCTTCTTTTCCGCTGCCTTGTCGACAAGACCTTCAAGAGAGAGGTACACGGTTCCAAACGCCGTCATCTTGCTCGGCATTGCCAGATCGCTTCCGGCGCCGACGAGCGCAACACTTTCCGCGCGCATGGCGCGTTTGAGGGATTCCACCTCACCGGCGGCGCGGGTGTCGTCCGTGGCAAGCGTAACCTTCACAAACGTGGAGGGCGGCACCTTGTACTCTGCGCGAAGTGCGCGAAGTGCGGTAATCGCCTCGCGCTTGGCGTTCACGAAATCATACACATCCTGCGAAAGGCCCCATGCCGCCTTCTCCTCATCGGAGTAGCCAGTGGGATAGTCGGCGCGCATGATCGTCTCGCCTTCCTTGAGGAAGCCGAGCTGGTGGGCAATCTCCTCGGTGACGAACGGCATGTAGGGATGGAGAAGGCGCAGGGCCTTCCAGTATACATCGCGGAGAATGGCGAAAGCGGTCGCCTTGTTGGGGGCATCCTTCGCATACTCCACGTACCAATCGCATATCTGCGTCCAGAAGAAATCGTATACGGCAAGAGCGCCGTCCTGAATGCGATAGCGGGCAAGAATGTCGTTCATCTTGCGGCAGGCAAGGTCGCACGCCCAGAGGATGTGCTTCTCATCGGCGGAAAGGACGGGGACTCCGGCGTCCCCGAACCCCGCCTGCGGTGAGATGGAATCCCCGGAGCCGGCGATTCCCTCCTGATGCATGTTCATCTCCAGGAAGCGAGCGGCGTTCCAGATCTTCGTCGCGAAGTTGCGTCCGATCTCGAACTTCTCCTTGTTCACCTTGGTGTCGCAGTCGAGCGACGTGATGAGCGCGATGGAGAAGCGGAGCGCGTCTGCAGAATAGGAATCGATAAGCTCAAGAGGATCGAGCGAGTTTCCGAGGCTCTTGGACATCTTGCGTCCCTGCGCGTCGCGGACGATTCCGTGGATCACGATGTTCTTGAACGGAGGCTTCTTCATGAAATGGATGCCCGCCATCATCATGCGCGCGACCCAGAAGAAGATGATGTCCTGAGCGGTCACGAGATCCGCCGTGGGATAGTAGTAGTCGAGGTCTGCGGTCTTCTCCGGCCAGCCGAGAGTGGAGAACGGCCACAGCCAGGAGGAGAACCACGTATCGAGCACATCCTCATCCTGAACCAGATCGTCAACGGTAAGGGCACTGTTGCCGGTAGACGCCTTTGCCTTTTCGAGAGCCTCTTCGACGCTCGCCGCAACAAATACGGATTCACAACCCTTTTCGCATTCCTCGGACTTGAGGTAATACGCCGGAATCCTGTGCCCCCACCAGAGCTGACGGGAAATGCACCAGTCCTGGATGTTGTTCATCCAGTTGAAGTAGATGTTCTCCCAGCGCTTCGGAACGAACTGCACCTCTCCACTCTTGACGGCTTCGATGGCGGGCTTTGCGAGAGGTTCCATCTTGACGAACCACTGGAGGCTTACCATGGGTTCGATGGTGGTTCCGCAGCGGTAGCAGGTGCCTACTTCGTGCTTGAGGTCTTCGATTTCAGCGAGGTATCCG
>JAGBFY010000226.1 GCA_017936245.1 Kiritimatiellia bacterium | reverse complement strand
GTATGCCGCCGGCGGAGTTTTTCGAGAAGCCGCAGTTCAACAACTGGATAGAGCTGTATATACGCGGCACCACCCAGAAGACGGTTGAGGATTATACGGAAGAGATCTCCGATAACGGTTTTCCGTGCGGTGTCTATATGATGGACGGCGGCTATATGCCGCATCAGGGCTGCTATTCGTTTGTTGATACGGATTTTCCCGATCCGAAGCGGATGTTTGCGAAAATACGCGATAAGGGGTGGAAGTCGCTTGTGTGGACCGCCCATTTCGTTTCGCCGGATTCGCGCGAGTACAAGCGTTTGCGGTACCATAAGAAGACAGCTGCGCTTGATCTGCTCTGCCATCAGAAGAAGGGGACGGGCGCGGCGGTTGTTCGCTGGTGGAGCGGCATATCGGCGGTGTATGATCTGACCAACCCGAAGGGTCGAGACTATTACGTAAATGAGCTTGAGACGTTCCTCTCCAAGTATGGCATAGACGGTTTGAAATTCGACGCCGGAGACCAGCACCTGTTCGCACCTGGCGTGGATGTCCGCTTCTATCGTCCGGAACAGACAGGTGTCGATTACATAGAAGAGTATGGACGGGTCGCCGCACAGTTCCCCTACAACGAAATCCGCAGCTGCTACAAGTGCGGCGGCAAGCCGCTCGTTTTGCGTCTGATGGACAAACTGCACAGGTGGAAGGATTTGCGGGACATCATTCCGGAAATGGAGGCCGCAGGGCTTTGCGGCTATGCATTTACCGTGGCGGATATGATAGGCGGCGGAAACTGCGGCAGCTATCCCCCAAGCGGATTCACGATAGACCAGAAACTTTTTGTGCGTTCGTGTGCGCTGCAGGCGCTGATGCCGATGATGCAGTTTTCGCTTGCGCCTTGGAAGGTCCTTTCAAAGGAAAATCTCGATCATTGCCGCAAGTTTGCGGAATTGCACTGCCGTTTCGCCTCATACATACTTGAATGTGCGGCGGACGCCGCAAAAACCGGAGAGCCTGTGTTCCGGTCTATGGAGTATCAGTTCCCCCATCAGGGGTTTGACCGCAAGATGCAGCAGTTCATGCTCGGTTCGCGCTATCTTGTGGCGCCAGTTGTGCAAGAGGATGATTCAGCGACGGTTGAATTGCCGGCGGGACGCTGGCGTGACGATCTCGGTGAGGTCATTGAAGGTCCACGGACATTGCATTTGGAGAAGGTTCCGCTTTCCCGATTGCCGCATTATGAGCATTTGTGAGGATGGCAATCGTAATTCAGTAATCAATACATTATAAACGGAGGTCTTATGTTGACAAGAAGAAGTTTCTTTGGAAGCGCAGTCGCCGCATCGTCTGCGGTTGTTGCGGGGCGCACTTCTGGTGTGTCCACAAGCAAAGTTGCCGTGAAGGAGTCGGCGCGTGATGTTCCCGTCGCAGGGAGCTGTGACGTGCTTGTCGCCGGAGGCGGGCCTGCCGGAATTGCCGCTGCTGTGACGGCGGCGAGAAAGGGAGCGAAGGTTGTTCTTCTTGAGGCTCAGGGATGCCTCGGCGGCATATGGACGAGCGGAATGCTTTCCTGTTTTATCGGCATCAACAAGAGCGATTTTGACAAGGAGATCCAGAGACGGCTCGAAAAGTATGGCGCCATTCAGCACCGCCGCCCCAAAGCCAACGGTTTCAGCTTGATATATGAGCCTGAATACATGAAGCTTGTGTGCGAGGAAATGTGCATCGAGGCCGGAATGCGGATACGTCTTCACACATCTGTAGCCGGGGTTGTGAAGGATGCTTCCGGACGGAGGATCGAGGCTGTTGTCACGGAGTCCAAGAAAGGCCGGGAAGCGTGGCTCGCAAAGTATTTTGTGGATTGCACCGGTGACGGCGACCTTGGTGCGCTTTCCGGGTGCGGATTCGATGTCGGCGGCGATGATCCCGGAGATCCGGAGCAGCCGGCGTCGCTGATCGCGCTGCTTGCGATACCTGATGAAAGCGGAATATCCCGCTACCTCACCAACCATCCGGATAATTTTGACAAGAACGGCAAGCGTATCGTGAATTCCAAACTGGAACTTCTTGCGGCCTTGAACAAAGTAGGAATAACTCCGTCTTATGGACATCCTACAATGTTCCGTATTAATAAAGGCCTCTTCGCTTTCATGGGAAATCACGAATACGATGTTCCGGTGGATGACGCGGATGCAATCACGGAGGCTACGCTGCGGGCCCGCAGGGAGATATTCAATATGACGGACGCGCTTGTCAGCAAGGGCGGGGATGCATGGAAGGGGCTGCGCATCGTCTTTTCGGCGGAGCGTCTCTGGCACCGCAGGGCGCGCAGGCTGCACGGGAAATATACGCTGACGCTCGAAGACTGTTTTGCCGGGCGCAAGTTTGAGGATGCGCTTTGCACCTGTTCGTTTGGGATTGACCTGCATGCCGTTTCAAAGGCGATGAACAAGAAGGTCCCGGCTGGGTCTCCAATTGCCAGACGGATCAAGCCGTATCAGATTCCGCTCAGATCCTGCCAGTCCAGGGATATTGACAACCTTTACATGGCAGGGCGCTGCATATCAGGCGACTTCATGCCGCAATCAAGCTACCGTATAACAGGAACGGCGATTGGCATGGGCGTGGGTGTGGCTGAGGCAATCTGCAAAAATCTCGGATGCTGAATTTCGCCCGAAAGCGCCAAGATAAAGATTTTGCTTGAAAAAAAAAATGATTTTGGTATCTTTCTCTCCTCGTAGGATTGTGTCTTCGAGAAACAGGAGAAAGTATGTCCAAAATCATTGTGTCGTGTGTGTTGTGCGTAACTGCATTTTGCGCGCAGTCTGCTGTATATCAGGTTCCTGACGGGACGGAGATTTCCGTGTCCGGAGTTTCGAACGGAAAGTTTTCCGTCGGTGGCGTTGAGTATGGCAACAACCAAAGTACCGTATTGGATTTTGCAGGCGATGCAACGATCAAGGTCGCATACGCAGAAGGAACCGATTCGGGCTTCGCATGTTTCGGCATCATCGCCACGAACGGTACCGTGACGCTTGACCTCACCGCTATAGAGGGCAAGGAATTTACCCTTGAAAACGGTGCGTCTGTAGAAGGAAAGGGCAAGTTGGTTGTCAAAGGGCGCGATTCATTGCGAGTTGGAAATGAAAATGGTGTCGATGGTAACTATGCCCCGCCGGCAGGAATTGAGAATATCGAATATCGTGATTCAGATAATGTAGCTTATCAGAGTCCGGAGGGTCTTATTCTTGTCGGGCATGTGCTGGAGTGGAAACTGCCTGTGTCAACGCCGTGGAAGCTTGATGCAGACGCTTTGCCGTGTGTTGCCCAGAAAAACAGCAAGATCATCGAGTCCATGATAAAAGACGGTGTCGTCACTCTTGAAAACCGTAATATGTGGATATATGAAACTGATGTGTTCCCTGCAACAACAACTCCAGTTTCCGTCGGAGCGGGGTCGGAGCTGGTCGTAATACTCAGAAAGGCTCAGCCGGAAAAATACTTCGAACAAGCCGGCTATTCTGGACACACCCTTCGTAATCCAATTTGTATTTCTGGAGGTGGTGTGCTGAATATGAGAAGCCACAACCTAACCTTCTCAGGATCGATTACAGGCACGGGTACTTTGCGTTATACGGAAACAAAAGACGGTTATTGGACAAAAGTAGCTGATGCCTCCGACTTTTCCGGACACGTTTCGTGTGAACGCCCCAATACAACGCTTCAGTTCGGCAACGCCTCCTTTGGCGGAGATGTGTCGATGACGTTGTGCGACGGAAGTGCAGTTGAGCTTGGATACAACGCGGAAGATGGCTATGCAACAACCATAGGCGCGTTGGTTGGTCCGGAATCTGGTTCTGCTTCACTTGCCTTTCCTGGCGAGAAGTCGGGTACGGTTTCGATTGCATCAAAGACAGGCAATGTGTCGATAAGCGGCGGCGGATATGAGAAGACGACAGTGATGTTTCCTTCTATTGCGGTCGGGGAGACCTTGGTTGCCGATGGAAATGAAACCCTCAGACTTTCACTTCCCGATGATTTTGCATCTCGTTCTGATGTGTTTGTTCTTACTCGCTCTAATGGACGCAATGTATATGTGCGCTCGGCTTCGTCTGAATCGGTGGACTTCCTTGATTTTGATGTGCCTGCGACAGGTGTATATAAACTTGTTGCAAAGAATGGTGTCACATATGCCAATGTGCCTGAAAATGTTCAAATGACGGTGCCAGAAGGTGTTGATGCATCGGTCTCCGTTGCGAACGCAGGCAAAAGCAACATAAGAATGGAAGGTGGAAATCTTGCAGTGTCAAGGATTGAACACAATTGGCGCGACAAGGTTGTTTTCTGGATAGATCCGTCAAAACTTGAAACGGCAACATTAACGAATGAGTATAAAATAACAGTAGCAAACGATCTATGGGTGAGAAATGCCACGTATCCAACAGTTGGAACAATGGTTGATGCAAGAGACGGACAAGGATCTGTAAAGCTGTTCAAACAAAGTGATACGGTTTCGACCTGGCCTATTCTTGTTACCAATGCTATGAATAATCTCAGCTTTCTGTCGATGGTGTACGATGGACTGGGTAATCGCCGTTTGAGGATTGTCAAGAGCGATACAGAAGACTATGGATATTTCAGACCGGCTTTTGCAATAATGGTTTTCGGCAGCCAGTTCGGAGGCGGAAAAGCTGTCATTGGAAATGAAAGCGGATATTTTCAGCGTGGCGGAGAAATAGGTAACACAAATGATCGAATACCTGTCACCAACCCAATATTCGCAAATGGGGATATTGCAACTTGGGTCAATGGAGAAACGGTCGATCCGTCCAAGCGCGGTTTGAGCGGTGGCTGGGAGATTCTGTCGATAGATACGTCTGGCGCTGTTGTCCATGGTTTGGGCTTCAACAAGGCGGTCGGTACAACAAGCAATACGAAGGGCCAGAATTACGGGGAAGTGTTGTTCTTCTCCACGACTCCAACGGCTGAAGAGCGCATCGCCGCAGAGAAGTACCTGGCTGAAAAATGGGGGCTTGTCGAGGATTACAAAGATGTGCCCTTGCCTGAATTGCGTATTACGGGAAACGGGTCTGTTGTGCTGAAAGACGATTTTGCTGTTTCTGGATCGTTTTCTGGTTCTGTCGATCTGAATGGCAAGTCGATTGTCATGTCGGAAGAGCCTTTGCCGCCGGGAGATAGTGTTGTAGGGGGCACAGCTCCGCTCGCATGGTTCGATCCAGAAGCTCCAGGTATGATGGAGATCAATGGCAGAAAGGTCAATTACATTCTCGACAGAATGCGCGGAGATGAAGACGGTGCTCCAGTGCTCAACAGTAGCGGACGCCCTCCGCTGGTGATCAGCGAGTCGCGCGGTTTTGGACCATCCCGTAAATGGCTGGACTATTCCCCATATAATTTCTGGGATGAGAAGAATTATAACTATGGGCGTACGATTCGGTTGAACAAGCTTCCGACCCTTAACATCACGGTAGTGCCGCTTTCTGCAAGGACGGTATTTTTGGTTCAGGATTCCGTCAAGGGCGGTGGCACTCCATTCCTTTCTGCGGTGGGTGGATCAGGTGACCTTATCCCTCGCTTGACTCAGTGGCCGAGCATGTCTCCGGATCCGGGATTGCCGGTATGGCGAGGAACCACAGCTTCTATTTTTGCAGATGGTGGCGCCACTTATCTCGACGGACGTGAGATTGATGGTGCGGTCGAAGGATTTCAGGGACGTCCGGAACTTCTCACAGCCGTAGGCAACAGGAATTTCACGTTGGGGACTTTTGCATATTACGACTACCTTGATTTAGTCGTAGACAAGGTAGATGCCGGCGAGGTACAGGGCGAGATTATCGTATATGACAAAGTGCTTGAGGATGATGTGCGGAAATCTATCGAAGCGTACCTCATGTGGAAGTGGATGGGAGTGGCACGTGATGGATATTCAGTATCGGAAAACATGACATTGACCGGCAACGGCTCGGTGACAATCGCGTCGAAGGATCAGATGCCGAAATTTGATGCGCAGTTCACCGGCGCGGCGGCATTCGGTGAGAGCGCATTCGATTTCACGGTCAATGGTGACGGTTCGGTTTCCGGTGCTGTCGACATGGGGGCGGCGGCAATTTCGTTCCCGGCGGCCTGTACTGCTAATGTTTCGTTTGCCGATGGCATGAAGGTTGGCGTCTATCCGCTGATTAAAGGCGGAGAAATCGCTTCGGAAACGAGCTGGACTCTCAATCTTCTAAACGGCGGATCCCGCAAGGCGGTGATTTCGCAAAACGGCGGCATGGTCGCTCTTGAGGTAAGAAGTCCCGGAACGGTTGTTACGGTAAGGTGATGCTATGATATCCAAAACATTCTTTGCGGCGGCGGCTTTGTCCCTGCCGCTTTTCTCCGTTAAGGCTGACTACAGGATTGAGTCTGATGAACTTGCGATAGTGGTTTCAAGCTCGAATGCCGCTTTCTCGGTCGCCGATAAACGCACCGGACGGGTGTGGGAATCCGAACCGGAATACCTGAACATGCCGGTGGATATGAAAGTGGTTTCCGGGACGGCGACCGACCGCGAGATAAAGATATCGATGTCCGCGAGAGGGCGGCGCAGTCTTTCGGCGGTGTTCCGTCTTGAAAAGGAACCCGGTGAGTTTACCGTTACATTCGATACAACGTGGAAGTACAAGAAGCCCTGGGAACTGGCCTTCCCCGGTCCGTTGCGGACGAAGAAGGGTGACCGGATAATCGTGCCGCTCAATGAGGGTATGGGATTTCCCGTCGATGGCGAGAATGCGAAGTTCCGGAATCTTTCAGGGTTCAGCGGACATGGACTTTCCACGGCGTTCTACGGCGTGGCGGAGGATGCGTCCGGCGCGGGCTGGATGAGCATTGTTGAAGAGTCTCCTGAAGATATGCGTATGCAGGTATGCAGGCTTGGCCCCGAAAAACTCTTTGCTGTCTGCCCGCGTTGGATGAGCGAGGGCCTTGAGATCGTATATCCCCGCCGTCTGCGATATGTGTTCCTTCCGAAGGGTGGACATGTCGCGATGTGCAAGCGTTACAGGAAATATGCGAAGGCCAAAGGGTATCTCAAGACGTTCAGGGAGAAGGCCAAGACGCGTCCCAATGTGCTGAAGCTTCCGGGGGCCGTCAATATCTGGTACTTCCAGAAGGATCAGGCGGATATGGCGAAGGAGGTTCACGAGGCTGGAATCGAACGCATGCTCTGGAGCGGCGGGAACCGCACGGACGCATCGAATGTAACCGAAATCGCAAAGATTCCGGGAGTCCTGATTGGTCGCTACGATCTATATCAGGGCGTACATCCTCCGGAACTGATCGAGCGCCTAAACGGTCGCTCAGGCTACAACCCCGAGGCCTGGCCGGACGATATTCTCTGGGACGGTCCTGCGTCCAACGACTGGCATCGCGGCTGGGAGGTGAAGATGAAGGATGGATCGAAGTACGGTCTGGCCGTGCTGTGTCCGGCGAAGGCGCCGGACTACGCCCGCAGGAAGATTCCGGAAGAGCTGAAGACCCATCCGTACAACACCCGGTTTCTTGATACGACGTGCTCCACGCCTTGGCTTGAATGCAAGAATCCGGCGCATCCGCTGACCCGCCGTGAATGCCGCAAGAAGCGCATCGAGCTTCTTGGTGTCCTGTCCGACGAACTTGGTCTTGTTACAGGTACGGAAAACGGACACGAAAGCGCCGTCCCTGTATGCGACTACTTCGAGGGGATGATGTCCATAAGTCCTTATACTCTTCCGGACTGCGGACGCAATATGCCGGTCATATGGACGAATGCGTTGCCTAAACTGACGGCAGAGTACTCCATGAATCCGCAGCTCAGGCTTCCGTTGTGGGAGCTTGTGTTCCACGACTGCATCTGCAACGAATACTATTGGGGAGACTACAACAACAAGATGCCTGCGCTTTGGTACAGAAAGGATCTTTTCAACCTTCTTTACGGTACGATGCCGATGCTGATGTTTGACAGGCAGTTGTGGAAGAAACACAAGAACCGTTTTGTCAAAAGCTACCGCGTTTGCGAGCCGGTGGCGCGTTCGACGGGATTCAGCGAAATGACCGATCACCGGTTTCTTACAAAGGACCGTCTTGTGCAGGAGACCGAGTTTGCCGACGGTACGGTTGTGACCGTCAATTTCTCGCATAAACCTTTTTCGTGCGCGGACGGGTACGTGATCCCGAAATACGAATACCGGGTGCGTCTGCCATACCGCAAGGAAGGCTATTATTTGAGGGATGCGAGTTGCGAAATCGATTTTGCACCTGTGTCACAGAAGGCTGATTTCAAGATTGGCGAAAAGGTTGAGCGCAGAGGCACCGCTTCGCTTCATAGCGTCCAGATGGAATATACCGGGAAAGGCGACCGAGCGATGACGCTTGCATACGACATTCCTCTCCCGGAAGGTCCGGTTACAGTGTTCCCGGCGCCGGACAAATCGCGCACGCTCAATCACTGGGACGCTCCGGTCACGGTAGATACCCGTCAGTGCGCCGCTGGATCGGGCAGACTTCCGCGTTGGCCGTTCATAGCCGTGAAGACGGCCAAGGGGACGAGAGCCATCGGCCTTGCGCCCGGCTCGATCGCCGTCTTCAGCTTGACGGCGGATCCTGTCCGCCGGGTGTTGAGGATCTGTTTCGATCTCGCGTTCACGCCGGAACGCAGGGACGCAGAATTTTCATTCGCTGATTTTACGTTCGATGCCGATGCGGAATCGGGATACCGCGGCGCATGGAAGGTTTGGATGGAGGCGTTCCCTGAATTTTTCGCGGTCCGGGATAAAAAACACGGAACATGGATGGTGCATTATCCCATCAGCAAGTTAAAGGATTGGCAGGATTTCGGTTTTCGCTACAAGGAGGGCTACAATGAGGCAGAATGGGATAATGCCAATGGAGTGTTGCCTCTGCACTATTCGTCGTCGGGGGCATGGAGCATGCGTTACCTTGACACCAAAATAAAGGATGTGACCAAGGCTACGTACAAGGATGCCGAGAAAGAGGCGTTGTCTCAGGCGGCAAGAGGTGTTCTCAAGGCAAAGGCGTGGTTCGCTAGCCGAATGCTTGACGAGAACGGGATGCCGGCGGGTGTCCAGCTCAATACAGGCTGGGGCAAGGGATGGACGTGGAGCATGAATTCCGCGCCGGGGATCAAAGGCGAAATAACAGATTTTTCGACCAAGGCTTCGGATGAGGTGTTCAGCAGATTCTATGACGAGGCACCCGGGAAAATGACTCTTGCTGGCGAGTATTACGATTCATCGGGCATGGGGAAGACGACGCAGCTCGACTACGACCGAGGGCATTTTTCAGCAATGCGTACCCCGCTCACGTATGCCAAGGATACGTTCTGCCCCGCCATTTTCAAGGGAATGATCGGCTTCGAGTATCTGAAATCGCTTTCAGACCGTCTGCACACGCGCAGCAAGATCGTAATGGCCAATGAGGCACCTAAGAACTGGTGCTGGGTTGCGCCGTTGTGCGATGTGCTGGGGCAGGAGGCCGGATGGATCAAAAAGGGGAAGTGGATGCCGTTCTCCAGGGACGAGATGATTCTGCGGCGCATGCAGTGCGGTGCGAAGCCGTACTGCATAATCCAGAACGTCGATTATGTGGCGTTCGCACCATACGTGAAGCGCTACATGGAACGCTGTCTCGCATACGGCTTCATGCCGGGATTCTTCTCGCCGAAATCGGCGGCGGACGATTCGCACTATTTCGCACACCCCGAGTTCTACGAAAGGGACAGACCCTATTTCAAAAAATATATTCCATTATGCCGGTTGCTTTCCGAGGCCGGTTGGCGTCCGTTGAACACGCTGTTGCCAAAGGCGGCGACCGGAGATGTCAGCGCGGAGCAGTTCGGTGAGAGGTATGTGGCACTCTTCAACCATTCGTCAAAACCTGCGACAGTGAAGCTTCCTCGTGAAATGCGCGAACTTGTCACGGGGGTACCGGTCAAAGGTTCGCTGACGCTTGAGCCGGAGACCTGCCGCGTGGTTGATCTCGGGCAGTGAACTGCGGACAGTAAAGGCAATGTTCTGTCTTGACATTCTCTTGGGTCGAGCAATCTTGTCTGATATTAGCCCGCCACTCCCTCATCGACTTTCCGAAATGACGCTTGAACAGGTTTTTCAGGTGGTTGGGGTTCGCGAATCCGCATTTTGCCGATATGGCGCGGATTGAAAGGCCGGTGTCGGAAAGAAGTCTCTTGACGGATTCCAGCCTTGTGCGGGTGATGGCCTTTGAGATTGTCTCGTTCCTGAATTCCCTGAAACGCAGATCAAGAAGGGAGCGGGATACCCCCAACGCATCGGCGACATCTGAGACCTTTATGTTTTTTTCGGCGTTTGCGGAGATAAATGCTACGGCGCGGGCGATGAGTGAGGTCACGGGCGAGATCGGCTTTGCGGACTCGCGCTCCTCAATCTTCTTCGCGGTGTTTAATATGTGCGCAACCGTCGGCGTGGTGCGCCGTCGCATCATGCGGTTTAAGGTGTCCGCCGCAAGCTGGCCTTCAAGCATATGATCCGGTGCTACGCTGGTGAGCGGCGGTGTCGAAAAGTCGCAAAGAAGCGGATCGTTATCGACGCCGATCACAGCGATCTGTCCGGGCACTTTCTGCCGTGCCAGACGGCATGCCCTCAGCACATGGACGGCTCGCATGTCCCAGGCTGCCATGACCGCCGCCGGTTTTGAAAGTGATTTAAGCCACTCTGCAAGAGCTGCGATGTCTTTGTCGGAACCTGGTTCCGCGTCAGAACGGAAGGTCGATTTTTCGATATCGCGGAAGCTTCCGAGAAATCCTCGCTCCCGTGCCGCGGACCAGTCGTCGTCTTTATTTGAATGGACAAAACCTGCGGACGCGAACTTTCCGAGCGTCTGAAAGTGTTGTGCGCAGAATCGGCCTATATCCTCATTGTCGTTGCGGATGCATACCGCATGAGACTTTTTCGCAAGCTTCCATTCCGAGCCGATGGCCACAAGCGGTGTTCCTGCCTTGGCGAGGAGTGCTTGAGTTTTTCTGTCCGGCTCAATCCCGGTGACAACTCCTTGACAACCCGAAACGGTGCGTTGCAGTTCGTCGGCAGACTGCACAACACGGATGTCCCAGTGGGTTTCCCTCTTGGCGTAGTCGAAGAATCCCATGAGGAAATCCCGCCATGAAGCGTCGGAAAGCTTCACCGCCACCGCGACGCTTCTGATTTTCCGGGTCGTATTCATTGTTTTCATGTCGTTGATTATATCAAAATCGTGATGTTTCTATTGTGAAAATATGTCCCGGCTTCCCCGATTTTGAATAGACATCAAATTGATGATTGTGCTATCATTTGGAGCAAAGGGTGAATAGCATCTTGCAACGAGAGGATAGAGATGAAATATGCTTCGAGACAAAAATATGCATTGATTGCCTTTTCCGTCATTGCGGGAACGGTAGCCGTTGCGGATATTGAGAGAAATGCGGACAAATTGATGTCCGAGCATCCGATGTTGCGCACTCTGCATGCAAAGCGGCTGAAAGATGTAATGCTGACGAAGCCAGATTATGTGGTTTATGTGCCGAAACAGGAGATGCATCTTTACAAGAAGACGAATCCGCAGGAGATTGGAGACCGGTACAACGACCATTTCCAGGTGCTTTATGACGACAAGCGGAAACTCTACTACGCGTTCTGGACTCAGGCGTCATGGGAAGGGGCGGGCGATCATCACATCGTGTTTTCCAAAAGTGCCGACGGCGGAAAGACCTGGACGGAGCCTGTGACGCTTGCAGGTTCGGAGCGGCGCGCCTACAAACGGTTGGGGGCGAGCTGGCAGCAGCCGATGCTGTCGAAAAGCGGTCGGTTATACTGCTACTGGAACCAGAAGGTAAGGCAGGGCGGATGCAACGAACTGCTGTACGGATTCTATTCCGATGATGCGGGCGAATCATGGAGCGATCCTGTGCTGGTCCATTATCCGCGCCGTCCGCAGATTCC
>JAGBFY010000225.1 GCA_017936245.1 Kiritimatiellia bacterium | reverse complement strand
GCCCGCGCATCCGAGCATGAACGGCCCGGCAGGCTGCACCCAGTGTTTCCAGTCTATGCGCATCTGAGCCTTCCACGCCAGCCCAACGTTGGAAGTGAGCGCAAGAATTTGCCTGTTGAACTCCAGATCCGGCTCGACTTTCTTTCCGTCAGCCTCCCAGTACGGAAATCCTCCGCAGTTCTCCCATAGAATCTCCAACGACGGATCGGTTTGGGAAGCGCCGCGACAGCTTCCGGATTGCGCATGGAATTGGAATGGAGCCCAAACACAATATCCGTTCCGGGAGCCTCCTTGCGGATCCGGGACGAAACCCTGTTGACGAGTTCGACTACCGCGTCCGGAATTGACCTTCCTCCGATGGTCTTGTTTTTGGTTTCCGTGAAGCTCTGGAAATAGATTCCGTCCCCGCCCATGCCTTTCCACTTCTCGCGCCATTCAGCGACAATCTCGTCGGCAAGCGCGTCGAAATCGACCGGTCCCTCCTTGCCGCTGAGCGTCCAGCCCCAGGAGAAACCCCAATACACTTCAATATCCCAGGAATGGGCGCACTCGACAACATCCTTAGCGTTCACGACAAGCTGGTCGTTCCAGAGAATGGCCCTGTTGAAACGGGCGCGGGCGAGAGCCCGGAACGTTTCGTTGTAGTCGTCTATCACGTGTCCCCACGAGAATATGCTGCGGATTTTCGTCTGTGCCGCCGTCGAATACCTGCTTGACGGAATCTTATCCGCCCTGAAGAACGTTCCGGCATATCGTGCCGCCTGACCGCACATGCCACGCTCAAGTTCAGGAGCGATCAGATCGAGAAAATGGAATGTTGCGTACAGTGTCTCAGCCGGACCGGCACCGGCAATTGCCACGATATTACGGCCTTTTTCGTGAAGAGTGCGGATGAAATACCCGTCCTTGGGAACATCCCCTTCCTTAACGTATTTCGCCAGCAGCGGATTCGAAGAGACCTCTCCCACGATAATCATGTCGCGCTTTCCTTTGACGGCAGGGCCACCAACCTTCTCCAGCGGAAGCACGAGCGAAGTGGAATGGCACTTTTCACGGAGGAAATACGGTCCAAGACGCTGTGTAAGCGTCTCAAGAACGCGGCCGTGCGGACCTTCGGCGGACGAATACACAACCTTCCATGTACCGCCGCGCATTTCCGACGGTTTCACCCCATCGAAAACCAAAGCCGCCTCACTCACCTGGTCATCATTCTCCGCCGCTACACCGACGCTCAAGACAGACAGCATTACTGTTACCATGAATATTTTTTTAATTAAACGACTCCTTCTGAACGTCTATGGATTATACCATATCATTGCAATTAAATGCCCATGAGTTGTCAAGGCTAGCCGAAAGCATTATTGCTCCGGCAATGATATGTTGTGAGGCAACATTGGTAGGGAGGGCTGTCCTCAGCCCTACCGTTATTGTGTCACTATATTTCATTGCCGCACCTATAGATGTGATTTTCATAAATTGAAGTTTTGCATAATCGACTATGTACTTTTTACAGGGTCTGCCTCTACGATAGCACACCCCAACCTGGTAAGTTCACACAATCGGAAAGAGGGAGATCATGCGGTTCAAGCGGAAGATCGTCGACAATCTGGAATGGATAGGCTACACCAAGGGATATTGATGAGGGATCGGATTTGGCGAGAAAACGGTCATACCATCCGCCTCCATATCCGAGACGCGCACCGGAACGCGAAAACGCAAGCCCCGGCACAATCCACACCGCAACATCGCCTTCTGCGACAGACATCCGCCCTTCTCCTTCCGGTGCGGGCTCAAGGATACCCATCGGTCCGGCAAAGAGTTCCGTCTCAGAGGAATAGGCGACAAGTTTATATGCGTCATCGCGCCATGCAGGAACAACTACCTTGCATTCTGCCGCCCAGAGCCTTTTGATCAGGAGCGAAAGTTCTATCTCATCCTTGGATGCAAGATACACGGCAAATACGCCTTTCGCCCCCATTGCGAGCTGGACATCATCGCGTTCGAGAAGATGTCCACACAACGCCGCAGAATACGCGCTGCGCTCATCCGGCGACACCTCACGCCGCCGCGCTTTCATTATCTTGCGCAATTCGCGCTTCTGACCGGTTCTATCCATAACTTATTTCATGCTCTGCAGTACTGCATCTTTACCATTCACACGAACACGGGCAGACTGCAAAACCTCTCCAAGGTCGAGCACCGCCTCACCTTCCAAACCACCATTCCACTTGAAGTGTGTACGGTAGCGGATTGTTTCGCAGAACGGATTCTCACTGCCATCCTCGTTCACACTCCATGAAGTGGTTTTTTCCATTCGACGCTTCGAAGGCAGTTCAGGTCTTCCGCACACAGTTCCACATCTCCATGGCATTACATCTCCTTTGGCGCAGAATTATACCATAAACGATGTTCATGGTTTATAGAGGCGCTTGCAAAACCCGGGAGGGGCAACGTCCTCGTTGCCCGAGTGGCGGCGAATCGCGGGCAGCGAGGACGCTGCCCCTCCCTTGCACGAGGTTTTGCAAGCACCTCTATAAAATATGGATATGTCAAACGGTCAGGTGCCCCTTGGGCTATGGGTCAAGTGACCCTCACAGAAAACTTTCCTGACCGCACGGTATGGTGGGGT
>JAGBFY010000224.1 GCA_017936245.1 Kiritimatiellia bacterium | reverse complement strand
GGGTCAAATGAGGTTATGCCGCGAACGAATACCCACAGTCATGCACGAAGAGCCAAAAAAAAAGACCCTCCGGCGCAAAACCGAAAGGCTGATGAAATATATTTGAGACCACAAAAAAACGCGCCGTTACCGACGCGCAAATGGCTTTATGGTTTATATTTTCTTCCTATCGCAAAATCACTTTTCTTGGAATAACAAGGTCAAACCCACAGCATCCATCGACAAAACCCACATCAATGGCAATCCAATTAAAGACGGGTAATGAGAGACGGGTTTCGGGTTTTGCAACTGGGAACCAGGAACCCGAAACTCAGAACCTTCACTTCAAGTAACCATATCTCTCAAAACCACCACCTATTCACTGAATATTTTCATCATCGCAAGCAGGGTCTGTCCCCACAGATTCCTGTCACAGATTCCTGTCATCGCTTCGTCCCTTTCTTCTCTTTTATTGTGCTTTGTATTATATACATTGTTTTTTTTTGTCAAATTTGCTTTTTTTTTTATTTTCAGACCAAGTCATCGGGGATGGGAATGGGCATCTCTTCCGCAATAAATCCCGAACCGACGGAGAGCGGGAACGCTCTTCCGGTTGCGCGACGCGCCATAAAAGGAGACTTGAAAAGGCGGCCTCGAAACCGGTGTTATCTTATCAGCACTTTAAACCCTGTTTCCTTGAACGTCACGGTCAATGTGGATGTGCCCGATCCGGCGTCATCGACAATATCCCGCGACATATGCACCGACACAAGCCCCTGCGGTTTCTTGATGTCGAGCTTGGCAAACACATCGTCTGCGATTTCCGATTTCACGGTCATCACCCCCATCGACAGAGCCTCCTTTGCACCGGTTGCACCAGACACCAACCGCACCGGAACTTTCGTCATGCCTCCGGCGAGCGACAGGGCAAGCGGCGAGGAAGTCCTGTCGTTTCTCAATCCGTATGTCTTGAGGGATGCATCATCCGTGTCCATATCAAGCTCAATTGCCACATCAACACCCGTTACGGAGTTGGAGAACACAAGATCAAGTCCATTGAACGCATCGGCCGAAAGCGGTTTCAGGACACCGCCCTGAACATAGAGCGTGCGGTTGGTGGCATCATCCGGCGGCAGATCCGCAAGCGCACCTTCCGCATCGAGAAACTTCAACTCGCCGCCCATGGCAAGCGTACCCGCCCCTTGCTTATAGACGCAGCCGTTTACGGTGACCGGCTGCAGAAGCGTCAGCGAATCTCCCGCTGCCGGCGTTTCAAGCTGAGCTATGCCGGAAAGGAACAACCCGCGGGTCCTATCGGTGAACTCAACCTTGTTCGTGGTGATGAGCCGCGCCATCTTCTCCAATGTCAATGCATTGTACGCAAACTCATCCAACGGACCGCCGAAGCATTTGGGATCGCAATACCACACATGCGCATACGGCTCGGCCGGACCCCACGAAAGTTTCTTCAGATTCGACTTCGATGACACCAGAATCCTGCCCGAGAATTCAGGGCTGCTCCGGACAAAATCGAAATTTCCGCGATGAGACCCGTCATACGATGTCGCAATGGTGCCGGAATTCAGCGCTAAAGTTCCTGTACCTTTCAATTCACCGTCAAACCTGAATCTGCGATTGCCATATATGGAGATTGCGGGCATGAGACCGTCTGCCGCAGAAACTTCAATATTTCCGATGAAATCCACGTCTTGCTCTTCTGCGAACATTATGTCATTTTCATGGGCCAAACAAAGAAGTGGACACCTGAACTCACGACAAGCCAAAATCAAACGTCCTCCGAAGGAAAGCGTCAATGATTCGCCAAGAAAGGTAAACGATCCCTCCGGCAACCAGGGAGTACGGAGATGTGCAGGTGCCGAATTGATTTTGGCTACCTGATAATGAGCTCCTGCATGAACAGGCTTGTCGTCAGTCCATTGTATCGCATTGGTCATCGCGGAAGAATATTCTCCAACAAGCCTGTTATCATCCCCATGATCATCCATTTGCAGCAACGGGAAAAACTTTACCGACACCACAGCCGTATCGCCGTCAATCACTACAGACAATTTCGGACGTTTTGAAACCGCAATCGAATAATAATCCTTCAACTCAAATGCGGCGGGATCAACCATTACGGACGGAACGGACATCAACTGCCGTGAGATTTCTTCGTTCACTTCGCCGATCAGCGAATCATCAATGGACAAAACGACTTTCCCCGCACAGGCAAAGTCTTCTTTCACAGTCAGCAACGGCGACTCGTTCGATGTTTCCGGCAGAGAAAATTTCAGGGTAGCCCCTTCGCTCAGACAGAGATTGCCCACTTCAGCCTCAGCCGACGGCGCAAATGCGAGCGTACAACGGTTCGACACAGCCACGGTGCCGGCTGAAAGCTTGGATACCGTCACCGTTCCGTCGCATTCATTGTTTCCGTTCGTAGCGGTGATTTCGATGCTGCCGTAATATTGTGACGCATCGCCAAGATCGAAAACACATGCTTTTTTCGTCGAATTAATCCGTACACCCACTGTGGCATCGCCGGAAAAGGTATCCTTAAATGTCAGACCGCCGCCATCGCTCCGCTGCGTAGTCAGCAGAAACGGCGTATGGGCAGGCGAAAGAACCGTGACCTTCCCCGATACATCCCGCGCTTTATTGTATGAATATGCACTTCCGTTTACAAGTTCGATTCCTTCCTTCACTTTGCTGAAGTCGGAATGATACTGACATCTTAAAGTGCCGGTCTTACCTCCTTTTTCACCGAAGGTTATCTTGTTGGCGACAACAGCTTCTTCAGACTTCAACTCCAGATAACGATCTCCCGCAACAACAAAATCGTATTTGGGATAATCTTCAGCAGCAATCGAAATATCATTACCGTTGCCATCCACCCATGTGGCGCCGGAGAAACCATAGTCTTTGGTAGAAGTTTTCTTGAGATACGCGGTAAAATCGGTATCATCAGCAAACAGGCAGAACGACAACGCCATCCCGACAAGTAATGTTTTCTTTCTCATGGTCTCACCTATTTCCTTTCATTTTACCAATAAAACGATACAGCTTTCGCTATTGTCAAAGTTTCCTTCACTTCATGCCGGCCAATGGTTTCACCGACAAGAAAGATATCTCTCCCTTGAAGAAATTCGCCTTGCCTAACGTGGCCCCAAAAAGACCGATCCGCTGGTTGAAGAAATAATCGCTGTATGGAACGGCGTTCCCGCGAACACCGTTTACCTCCACCCAGGCGGTGCGGCGATCTGTGGCAACACGCACATCGTTCCATTCGCCATCTTTTAGCGTCGGACCCCGCACCACGACATTTATGCCGCCTTTCTCCCTGAGAAAACTGCGCCCTCTGGCAAATGTCGCGCTCACGGAACCATCCTTCTCAATCACGACATCCAAACCGCAATTGCCGCTGCCGTAAAGTCCCTGCACTTCACCGAATCCCGCCGGCTTGACCCTCATCTGAAGTTCGAAACCCGCAAACCCCGGAACACATTGATGCGAAAGGCTGCCCCACCCGGTCTTCGGCATCCTTTTCCCCGGCGGCAATGCGCTGTAGTATCCGAAATTCTCGCGGAAAGGATGGTCGTTATTCCCTGGCCCCATTCCGAATCCCTGGGCAAATGCCACGGAGGCGCCGACCATTCCGGAAAGCATCCTTCCCGTCCCCAACCGCAGAGCGCTGTCGGTGCGGCTGCCGATATCGCACATTACATTCTCAACCAATCCGGCATCGGCCTTGACCGTCTCGGTCTTGCCGCTATCACGGTCAAACACACTGAAGACGATGGAGCTGCCTGTCGGACGATAAACAGTTCTCGCGGCACCCCGCCATACGCGGTAATCCTCATCAATTGCCTGCAGGCGCAGCACACTCGCCTTTTCCAGAGGCTTCCACCTGAATGAGAACGACGCTTTCTTGGACATCAACGGACGCGGTATCGAAGCCGGAGGCAGATATCTCATAACCGACAGTCCGCAGCTGTCAACCGAATTGAATCCGACAACTTCCTTTTTCACCAGATACGCAAGCCTTACCGTGCCTTTGAAGTGAGGCGGCAGATCTATATCGACCGCTCCGTCCTTCATCTGATCCACAGGAACATGCGCCCAAAGCGTAATTCCAAACCTATTCAGATATTCACCGTCAAACGTCCATGCATCACCGTCAACCCCTACTCGCCTTCTGCCGGCGACGGCTGGCTTCAGCACCGCTCCCGAAACATTGCGGAAACGGATGTTCCCTTTGAGCGAGATCCACTTTTTCTCCTCGGCGCGCTTCCCTGAATAGAATCCGACGATGCACACCCGTATCTGCTCATGGCCGGACGGCACGGCAGGAACATCCGAATGCATATACACCGTATCCATATCATCAAGCACTTCAATCGACCTCAACGGGCGGCTGGAAACAATGTCGCCCTTCACGACATATACACCATCGGCGTCACATTCACCGATTTCCATGCTGCCGCTGATGTCCGACGGCATATCGCGCAGCGGGTGGCACACCCACACGTGATCGACATTGCGCAAGGCCCGGATTCCGGCAGGATAGAGCCCTTTCGAATATTCACGCATCCCCTTGGACCATTCCACCCGGAAACGCGGCACCAGAACCCGATGCTCCAGAAATGAAGATGCCTTGTCGACAAACCTCACCGCCGACTGCACCTCCGGATCAAGGGTCTTGGCGGCATACGAACGCAGCGTCCTGCCGTTCATGTCCTGCCACTCGAAAGAGACTTTCAGCTTTTCGCCCTTGAACGTGCCGTCGGGCAGATTGCGCACCTCGACCTCAACCGGCTCGCCCGCGACAAGAGCCTTGCGATATGAGAGTATGAGATTCGGCACGGAGACGTCATCCCCCGGAGCGGGCGTCAATTCTCGCCCGGCCAGGCGATCCGCAAAATGCCGCACTATCCGCATATATGTGTTCCCCCTTGAAACCGTCGGACGGAAATGCGTATTCTCATTCTCCTCATCCCATTCGCCGTGAAGAACAAGATCCGGCGAAAGCTTCAACGCGCTTTCGTATCGGTCGCATAGAGTCGCCGTCCCGTTGGCATCATTGTTGTACTGCCAGCGGTAGCTGTTCATGTGTCCGCCGTTGAAGTGCAGACAGAGGTATTTTCTGCCTTTGAACTCGCGCTCGCCGAACACCTCTGAGATAACCTTGCCGACCGTAGATTCAAACACTTCCGCCACATAGCGCCGTTCGATGCAGTCGGTAGAGGATTTGTACATAATCCCGTCCATGGCGCGCAGATAATTTCTCAAAGTCTCTTTTGCGCAACGATACGCAAGAGGCGAAAGCGCGCCTTCCCTCAGATCGTTTTTGCCGAATATCGGACAATGGCCCATCAGGATAAACTTATCCCCATAGCGCTCCAGGAGATGTTTTCTGAATTCGATCGCCGCGGCTATAGCCCGTTCATGCGACGACTTGAATGGTGGATGGAGCAGAAACACCCGTTTCCCATCAAGCGTACACCAGTTCGGAAACTTCAGCGAATGCTCCACGATCTCCAGACTTTTCCTGATTTCGGCCTCGCTGTTCACGCGCAAAAACACCAGCAGCTTCGTCTCGGAACCGGGAGTCGAAGAACGCTCAAGAAGCCCCCACTCATCTCGCAGACGGTCAGTGAAGACCCCAAGACCATCCACTTTGCCGAAGCGAAGCGTTTCAACCATCTTTTCCCATGCCGCCGGATTGAGCATTTTGCCGTCGGCGAAATCCTGATATGCGGTATTCTGGTGAAGCGGTCTTTCATACCATCGATGAAGATAATCACTGAGTTGGGCTCCGTACTTGAGCTGAGCCTGGATAAACACGGCGCCTGAAGCTAGCAATGGCGTAAAGAATGAAATCATGGCATTGGCCTTTCTTCACTGAAAATCAAATGCATAATGAGAGACCTTAAAACGCGATATCCGCAAAACGGTAAAGGCGGATGGTATCGGGCGCGAGCGGAGTATCGGGCGCAACGGCTCCCGTCTCCGGCTCTGTGACGGACTGCGGCTTCCCCAATCCGTCCACATTGACTGCGGACGGCTCTGTTGAAATATTCCAGACGATGACACCGCTGCCTTTCTCTCCGATGAAATGCTTGGCGATACATCCTTTGCCGGTAAACGTGAATCCGTCCGTATCCACGAAGCGGCCTTCGAGAAGAATATCCGAGTTGGCGTGCTGGAAGTCTGAAACCGCTTTCATGTAACCGGCAAGCGTCTCTTTCGGTCCCGACTTCAGTATGGCGAAGTTGGGCACTTTGACAACGGTTCCGTAGTTTGTGGTCACATTGCCGGTTTCCGCGTATATGCGATCCGGTCCATACCGCAACTCCACATCGTGCCTCATGCCGAAGACGATAGTATAGTTGACCATCGGCCGATCCACAATGGGCGTCGGCACGCGCACGGTGGTGGCGAGTTCCGGGAACGTGTAGCGGACAAGCTCCGGCCATTCATCTCCGGGATTCCGTCCGCCTCTGCGCGACTTTATGAGCAAATCGCAGGAATCGCGGCTTGCGCAACAGGAAATGCCGTGCCAGAACGCGACGGAGTCCATGATCGAGTCGTGATATCCTTCCGTCATAATCACGAAATCGCCATCCGCCTTGCGCATTTCATCTGCGATGCGCGCAAGAAATCTGACACGTTCATCTGCATAGCTGTAGGCCGGCACGCAGTGTCCATGTCCTTTACCGTAGCAGGCGTACGGACCGGACACACCGAGCTGGTCGTACAGAATTGCGTCCGCGCCCAAGTCCTTCGCATTGCGGGCGAGGGACAGCATCCTGTCGAACCACGGCTTGGAATAAAGACAAGCGAGCGCCTGATCGTAATTGGGAATGTCGCTATACTTATGATAATGCTTAATCACCAATTCACCGTCTTTGCGGATAAGCGAATGATCTTTGCCGTACTCGTTCCAATACCTGGTTGCGCCGACATGCTGAAGCTGTCCGTTCGCATACAGGCAAACGCGCTTGCCGCGCTTCTTGAGAAGTTTGATTCCTTCGACAAGCGCATCGCGTCCGCCCATCTTCGGACACGGTTCATAGTCGGGATAAAGGTGGTCGTGTCCGCCGACGGTCCAGCCGAAGAGCCCGATCATGTCGAGTCCGAGCGAGTCCGCATAGTCCGCCAACTTTCCGAAATCACCATAGGGCCAGAAAATCCCCTCGTTCTGCTGCTTGAGTATGACGAGAAGCCAACCGTTCACCTGTTTCGTCCAGGTGGGGAAAGTATCAAACTTGTGAACCGTATCATACCAGGCGCGATACTTCCGCGCCGCTATATGCCAGTCGCCTTGGTAACGGACGTACGATACCGTTGGCAGTTTCCAGATCTGCCCCGGAGCGATAAAGACCAAGTGCTTCGGCACAATCGCCGCCTTGTCACTCTCAGGACGATAGCAAAGACTGAAACTCTTCGCGCTCGCGCGGGCATCCAGCACCATCACCGACGCACCGGATATTCCGTCGTCAAGCGCCACCCACGGCATAGTGAGCTTAAGGCTTGGATATACACCCGTCTCGTATGTAAATTCTCCCCCTGCCACGGACTTCCATTTGGGCGCATCACGGGAATCGCTCATCTGCGCAAAGCTCGACACGCGCCATCCTAAACCTCGAGGCTCGTAGAATCCGGAACGGGCCTTATCTACGGGTAGCCCTTTTATTATCGGACCTTCAAACGATGTCACAAGCCCTTTGCCGTTATTGGCGATGCGTCCGGTGAAATCCCATCCGTCCGCTGTTTTCACAGGCTCAAGCGCAACCTCAATGTCATCCCGCGGCACCTCGCTCGTCACCACCGTGACACTTCCGTCGGGCTCCTCTACCGTCAGCCGCCATTCCCAGGACATGGCAGACGCACATTCAGCGACCGCACAGGCCATGACCACAGCGGCAAACCGGCCGCATGCTCCAAGTTTCATGCTGAATATTGATTCTCTCGTATCCATTGTCTGCAAGGCTCCGAATCTACAGTTTACGGGCGACATTCCATTGAACATCTCTTGAACTCACGGCGTTCGCTGTTTGCCTCAGAAGTATCTGATTTTTCGACGACGAGGCAGCGTGCCCCGGGTTTCGTTACGATCTGATGCCATGTTCCCTTGTGGACATTGTAGATCTTGCCGGCAGACATCTTCACTTCCTTCCTGTCCTCTCCGATGAGAAGCGTCGCCTCTCCGGCGAGAAGAACGAACACCTCATCCGTCCCGTTATGCCGCTCCATGTACACCGGCGCGGCGAACCGGTCCCCGTGATTGAGGAACGCCACGCACCACTCGCCATGCTCAACCGCACGGATGTAATTGCCGCCGTCATACGACACGACATCAAGCCCACTCGCGGGACTGTCTTTGCAAATTTCTTCCATGGCGCGGATTGTATCAAAACGGCATTTTATCCCGCAACGGGCAGAGTGCATAAAACAGGCACCAGTTTTTGCATGATTCAGGCACAATATGATATACTGCCCGCCATGAAAACAAGACAGATGAAATCGATTCTTGTCGCAATCTCGTCATCACACGCCGCCTCGCGCCAGAAATTGCGGGGAATCTACCGATACGCCTTGCGCAAGGACGACTGGGATATAACTCTTGTACGCTCTCCTGCCGATCTCACGCCGCAGCTTCTTGAGGAATGTGCAAACGGCGATATCGACGGATTCATTCTCTCTTCAGACGAATGTTCAACAGAAATCGGTCGTGTCGTTCCTGCGGACAAACCCATCATCGCCATTGAGATATGGAAAAAAATCCCCGCAAAGCGCAGCAGACGAAATACTCTTGTGCTCAAAACAGACAACGCCGCCATCGGAGATATGGCGGCCGCGCATTTCAGATCTCTCGGACGCTTCTCATCGTTTGCATACATCCCGGATGAAAAAGGGCGGGATTGGTCAAAGCTGCGTGGAGATACATTCATGGATGCGCTCGCATCGTCCGGTCATCATGCCGAGACATACGATGCGACGCAGGAGACAATCCCTGAATTCCTCTCTCGTCAGGAGCTGCCGGTCGCCGTTTTTGCGGCATGGGACTTTCTCGCCGCCAAAGTAATCAAAGAATGTCACAGGATAGACCTCAATATCCCGTCGCAGGTTTCTGTCCTGGGCGTAGATGATGATGACCTGATATGCGAATCAGTGAAGCCACCCCTTTCCACGATTTTGGTTGACCGCATCAAACAAGGCTTTATGGCAGCCAAGACGCTTGATGCGATGATGAAGTTCCCGAAAAGCACTCATGCGCAAGATTACATTGCTCTGCCGGTCAAGGTTGTACAGCGTGAATCAACCGCCTATCTCTCCACCGGCGCCGCCATCATTGAACGGGCGCGAAAGTTCATTGAAGACCATGCCACCGAAGATATTGATGTGAACGACGTTGCACGCGCTATTTGCATCTCGCGCCGGCTTCTCGATCTGCGGTTTCAGGAATCCAGGATGGGATCAGTTGCCGCCATGATCCGTACAAAGAGGCTTTCGAAGGTGAAGAGCCTGCTGAAACAGACAACTCTGTCCGACTCCAGGATTGCCATGAGGTGCGGATTCAAGAGCGTTGGCACCCTCCGCAACCTCTTCAGGAACACTTTCGGCATGTCAATGCGCACCTACCGCACCCAGCATTGACTCCCTCCATGTCCATACGCCTTTGCTTTTTCCGCTAGAGCGCTTTTGGCAACATTCAGGAAAGAGGCAGTTCGAGACCATTGGCCTCAAGGAGCTCGCGGTTGCGGAGGATGTCGGAAGGTGTGCGGATGTGGATAGCCGGGATGGCATCACGGCACAAGGATGCGCATGAGGTGATGGATTTTGGAGGGTGTGTCCCTGTAATTTCAAGTTTAATGATGTTTGTTCCTTTCTTTGACATGTCCAGAGTTTATAGAGGCGTTTGCAAAATCAGGGAGGGGCAACGTCCTCGTTGCCCGTACGTCGGCGAATCGCGGGCAGCGGGAACGCTGCCCCTCCCATGTAGGAGGTTTTGCAAGTACCTCTATAGACTATGAACATCGTTTAGTTGTTGTTACTGCCACTTCGTGGCGACGACTTGTAACGACATTGTGTGAGCCGCTCGTTCGGTAGGCTTTCCGTTGCGCCCCGGACATGTCGCTTCGCGACGGGCGCAACGCAACAGCCTGCTCTCCCGACCGAGCGGCACACAACTGTACATACCGATTATCCTGCCATCGAGCGGAGACAGAAGGAAGTATAAGGCTGTTACGGCGATGCCGTCGCGCTTGCGCGACACGTCTGGGCATCGGCGTAAAGCCTTCCTTCTGGCTGCGCTCGACAAGTCGTTACAAGTCGTCGCGCCAAAGGCGCAGGAATCTGTGGGGCTTTCAAAAGGGAGAGAAAATATCCAATTAATCGACTGATTGGTGCTTGTTTTAAAATTATTTCACTTTTCCGAAGGGTGTGTCCCTTGATTTTCCCAGTAGAAAAGCCTTCGACACCGAAAGGAAATAATTTCGCCCTCTATTATTATCGGCGCAAAAATGATATAATTTAGATGTTTTCAGTAAGAGAATCTTACTAATCTAAGAAAGAAAATTTATCAGGCAATGAAGTTATATCACGGAAGTAATATTGAGGTGGCAACGCCTAAATTAATCCAAGGCACTCGGGCTTTGGATTTTGGTCAGGCGTTTTATCTTACTTTCGATTTTGATCAGGCGTCTCGATGGGCGAAAACTTCAGTTTTGCGTCGCAAAGAAGGTCGCGCCATTGTTTCGGTGTATGAGTTTGACGAGTCGGCGGCTTCGCAGTTGCGGACACTTAATTTCCCCGGGCCTGATGCGGCATGGCTAAAATACGTATCTCAAAACAGAAATGGAATAATCGACACCGTTGATTATGATATCGTCTCTGGACCGGTCGCCAACGATAATACAATGCCTGTTTTGAATCTTTATTTCAAGGGTGCATATTCCGAAGACGAAGCATTGCGCAGGCTGTTGCCACAGCGTTTGAGGGATCAGTTTGCGATGAAAACGGATGCGGCACTTGCGTGTCTAAAGTTTATTGAAGGGAGCGTTGTATGAATACCGTTTCCGTTGATATCCTTGATTATTACGATGAAGAAGTCGTCCGGCGCATCGTTGAGAAATACGGCTATGGCGAACGTGAGGCGCTTGAAATGTTTCTTGAATCGCAGACGTATGCGATGCTTGCAAATCCGGGCATGGAGATGTGGCAGTTTGGTCCCGAGGGTATATTTAATATCTGGGAGAGCGAAAAGATTACAGGTTCACCGAAGAATTCGGCGTATTTGAGGATGATATGAGTAAAGAATTCAAGTTCTTCATCTATCTGCTTGAACGATACGCCGAACATCTCGGTGTAACTGCAGATATTGCTTACCGGCGTCTCGCAGAGAAGAATCTGGTTGATTACGCCGTTGACATGTATGAGTTGTATCATGTTGAAGCAATCGAAAACGCTTTTGCCGACTTGGACGAAAAATTGATATAATTTAGACGTTTTCAAAAATTGGATAAACTCTAGGCATTATCGGCTGTAAATCGCGTATTGAAGATGGTATAATTTAAGGTCAAAACAAAAGAATATGTCGTATCAAGAAGGAAAACGCCAGAGACCTACTTTGACGGATATCATGTCGCCGGGTGGGGTGTCGGCGACATGCGGCGTAATGGAATGCGAAAGGATGCTGCAGATGGAAACGATACTTGCTTCAAAATCACCCAGAAGGGCAAAGATACTTTCGGAACATGGCTGGAGTTTCACTGTAGAGCCGACTGAGGCTGAGGAGGTGTCGATCCCCCGCGCCCCGAAACGCACAGTCCTCGTGAACGCCGCCCGCAAGCTCAAGGCTTGCCGCATAATGCATCCGGATGCGGAGATTGTTGCGGCGGATACTATCGTGTGGTTCAACGGCAGGATATACGGCAAGCCGCGTGATCTGGATGAGGCTCGCGCCTTTCTGCGTGAACTTTCAGGGAAGACCCACAGCGTCTTTACAGGGGTTGCGTACTGCGTTCCCGGCGGACAGCTCCAGACGACGGTCGTGGAGTCAAAAGTGAAGTTCAGGGAGCTTTCGGAAGAACTGATTAACCGCTACGTGGAGTCGGTAAGGCCGACAGACCGTGCCGGCGCGTATGACATCGACGAGTCAGGCGATCTGATTGTCGAGTCCTACACCGGCAGCTACGAGAACATCATGGGGCTTCCGATGGAGCCGCTTGCTGCTCATAGCGGGCTTTCGACTTGAGGAAGATAAGCCCCGTCACCGGCACTGTGCAGATGTAGAGGATTCCTACCACGCCGATGGTGAGCCAGAAGTTGGACACCAGAAATGCTATCAGCAGGAGAAGCGCCGCCATCACAGGAAGCATATACGATTTGCTTATGTGGACCGACTTCAGCGATATCGTCGGGAGACGCGATGCCATGAGCGAGCCAACGAACAGTAGCATGAATATCCCGAAGTAGGGGTTCTGCAGCGCTTCGCGAAGCGCGGGGAACGAGCCTTTCGCGTCAAGAGCCGATACGAGCACGGCAGGGGAAAGCACCATCCATGCACCGCCCGGAGCTGGTACGCCAAGGAAGAAATGCTTCCAGTACGGAAGGGTAGGCTGTTCAAGCATCGTATTGAAACGGGCGAGACGGAAGCAGTCACACATCGCATAGAAAAGTGCGCTTCCGAGAGTGAGGCGCACAAGCGTTGGGTCTACGCCTTCGTGCGTAGGACCGCCCGTAAGCCAGAAGAACATGAACATTGCCGGAGCCACGCCGAAGTTCACGAAATCGGCAAGTGAGTCGAGTTCCGCTCCAAGCTTCGAGCTTGCCTTGAGCATACGCGCTACGCGACCGTCGAGTCCGTCGCATACGCAGGCGATGAGAAGTGCCCAGAAAGCGGGGAGAAACCGTCCTTCAGAAGAAAAGGTGATGGACGTGATGCCGGCGCACGCGGCAAGTGACGTTATCAGGTTTGGAACGATGGCTCTGAGCGGGATGCGGTCATGACGCGTGCTTTTCGTCTTTCTGCGTCTGCCACGCAATCTGAAACGGGACATTGTTTTTCGCTCCTTTAAAGTTTCTGTTTTCTTCTGCTTTCTTACCCATGAGGTGTCAATGGGTGTGTATTATCTCATTTTCTGTCATTTTTGCCAAGAGGAACGGTCAACCGGCGCCTGTTTGCCGCCGAACAGCCTGGATAGCGTTCCGATCCCGTACACCCACAGTGTTGTCCAGCATACAGGGACATGATAGAACCATGCGATGTCAGGATGGCGGACGAAACCTTTGAAAGCCTGCCACATCAAAGGCAGAACGGTTGCCGTCGCCAGGCAGAACAGCATTATTCCGGTCTTGCGTTGGCTGCTCCACGGATATATGCGTTGCTTTTCCTGGGCGAAATAAAGGAAGTCGCGGATCCGCCGCCGCTGCTTGCGGACGAAGTCTCCAAGCCGTGCGCAGTAGAGGTGCACTATGCCGGTTTTCACCTTTGCGACAGATACGGAACCTTCCTTCAGTATGCGATCGTAGAGGATATCGATGTCGAAGAGGTACGGTTCCCATTTCACTCCGTCAAGAAGTGTGCGACGGAATAGGAAACCGTTTGCGCCGATTGTAGGAAGGGCATCGGCGGCGAGTTTAAGCTTGAGGTAGCCGCCTTTGTCTTCCTGATGGACAGGGAGTTCCGTCCACTGCCCCGTTACGGCGCATGTGCGATCATAGTTTCCGGTGAACAGGCATATCGGGTCGTTCATTCCGAGAAGGGCAAAGTACCTTGTGAGTGCAGGATCCTCTCTTCTCCAGGTGTACTCTAGAGGTTCGCTTGCCAGTATCTCGGGATCGGAGAAGGGCTCGACCATGCGTTTGAGCCAATCGGGATCAGGCAGGATGTTGTCGGAGTCGACAAGTGCGATGATGTCGCTTTTTGCCGCCTTTATCCCGGCGGTCTTACCTGCTTCGCCGGTCTTCAGAGGGTTGGAGGTTACGGTGTCGACAGCGAACTTCTTGGCTATTTCAAGCGTACGGTCTGAAGATCCTGCGTCGGCAATGACGATCTCGTAGCCGTCTTTCGGGAACGACTGCGCACGTATCGCCGCAAGGCAAGCGCCAAGCGTCTTTTCCGAGTTGAGCGTAGGTATTACTATGGAAAGAAACATATGCTGAATTATACCATCATTTGAGAAACCTATCATGAGACTGTAAACGATGGCAAGGAGAAGCATGTTTACGTAGTGTGGTGGAGAGGTGGCTGGCATTGCAGAACCCGGTTTCAAGAGCCACTTTTTCCATTGTGATGCCCGCCTTGTTCAAGAGGCACTTTGCTTTTGCGATTCTCATTGATATCAGGTAGTCTATCGGGCTTCTTCCGGTGGCTTCCTTGAATGCCCGTGAGAGAGTGCATACCGACCGCCCTGAGATGGCGCAGATGTCGGATAATGTTATCTTGTTCTTGATATTCTGTGCCATGAAGTCTATTTCCTTCTGTATGGGATTGATAGAGGATGCATGAAGATGATCAGTCTCCCTTGCCAGCAAAAAGAAGATTGCCGTAAAAAGAGAATTGCATATTCGCTTGCTGTACGAGCGTGTCGATTTTCCTTCCTTTTGGATTGCATTTATGAGAGTTGTCACATTCGCAAGATTTCGTCGGGAGATGCGTCCGATCGTATTGGCCTTGACGTTGTTGGATTTTGCAGGGAACAATGCCGATGTTAGCGGCGAATCTGCTGACAATAACTCAAACGGAGGATCGCTGTTGTGATAGAGCAGGTTGAATACTGTTGTGCCGGGAGCGAATTCTGCATATCCGTGCCGTTCACGGGGGTGGATCACGAAAAAATCCCCAGCGAAAAGTCGGTCCGTTCTATCTGCATGGATATGATTCAGGCTCCCAGATGCAACGATGACGAGTTCTGAGAATTCATGGTCATGCATTGCTATTACACTGTTGCTTGGGGCGTCGTGCATTTCTCGGACGACACAGGGAATTTGTCGGTTCTTGAAGTATGAGAGATCTTTAAGTTGTTCGTGATGTTTGATGGACATAGCATCGAGGATTATATCATATTGACAGGGGATCGCATGATGAAACCCTGATAAGATTGTGTATGTGAATGACAATATTTTATATTTTGGCAAATGGAGGTTTTATGTATAATGGTGTGGATGAAAAAAAGACTTTATTGTTTTGCGACATTTATTCTCGCCTTGCCGACGGTGTTGAGTGGGTCCGTTCCGGGTATGCCTGACGAGATTGTCATGTCAGCCGGATTTTCAACGGATCGCGGTAGGCGGGCTGTACATGATGTCCCAGCCAAGCTTGATCTTACGGGGGCACTCGGTTTTGTCGTAGATTTTAAGGTCGACAGTCTTTCGCAGTTTTCAGGGTTTGATATCCATTTCAAGTCAGGAAGTGGTTGGTATTGTGTTCATTTTCTTCCGGAGAAGGAAGGTGTGTTTGAACGGATATTTCTTCCGTTCAAGGATATGAAGAAAGAAGGCGAACCTAAAGGTCTGAATGAGATAGAGCGTGTGCGCATTTCCGGTTGGCGGGCGGGGACGAACGATGCGACCGTTGTGTTGCGCAACTTTTCATTTGCCGATGAAAAGGCGATTGCTGCAATTGAAGCGGCCAAGGATCGGAGACCGGTACTGTGCCCCATGCCGGAGAATGGAGAGTTCAGGGCGTTCTGGTGCCATTCCGCATATGGTCTTCAAAACGGGCATGACTGGGATTCGTCAATTGCGCTCCTCAAGAGACTTGGTTTCAATGCGATTATCGTCAACTTTGCTTGGCCAGGTGTCGCCTACTACCGTTCGTCTGTATTGCCTGAGTATCCAAGAATAGAAAAGGAAGGCGATTTGCTGGAGCAGTGCCTGGTTGCGTGCCGCAAGTATGGCGTTGCGTGTCATGTATGGAAAATATGCTTCAATATCGGTTGGAGGGAAGATATGCGGATGTTTTGCAAAAAGATGTCCGACGAAGGCCGTACGCAGGTGAGAACCGACAACAAGGATGGTGCAAGGTGGCTGTGTCCGTCAGATCCGCGCAATAGGCAGTATGAAATTGATGCAATGGTTGAGCTGTCGCAGAAGGAGGGTGTCTCGGGTGTTCATTTCGATTATATCCGCTATTCAACGGACAAAGCGTGCTATTGCAATGGATGTCGTGAACGTTTTGAACGTTCTCTTGGCCGGAAGATTGCCCGTTGGCCGCAGGATATCAAGGGCGATCCTGATATTTCTGAACAATGGAGAAAGTGGCGTGTTGCCAACATAACAGCTGTCGTTGCCGGCGCTTCGAAGCGGATCCGTTCGCAGAAACCGGGAGTAAAGATATCCGCCGCCGTGTTCAGCAATCCGGAAACGGCCCCGAACATGGTTGCTCAGGATTGGATAGACTGGTGCCGCAAAGGATATTTGGACTTCGTGTGCCCGATGAACTATCTTAATTCGGCAGCGTTACAGCGGGCCACTACTCAAATGCAGCTCAAAGCAGTTGCTGGACTGCCCGTGAAGGTCTATCCAGGAATAGGGTTGTCGGTGTTCAAGAAGGATGGATGCGACGCCCGCCGACTGTCTGAGCAGATTGTGGAGATACGGGAGTGCGGCGCACCGGGATTCTCCGTGTTCAATTTCGATAAGCGGGCCTTGGATGCGCTACCGCAGATTTTCAAGAATGAAGCAGGAGGGATTGACAAATGAAATCATCAGCAGTGATGTCGGGTATTTGTGTCGCACTGTCGTTGAGTGCGGCAATGGCAGGTCAGGATCTGCCTCAGCATCTGAAAGATATGGCGGTTGTCTGGCTTGATGCCAACATCAATCTGATCCAAGATGCTGAAGGTGGAGTGAGGGAATGGCGCGATGTGCGCGAGGCGGATGTGTCAGGTGTCCCAAACTATCCGCGAGCGCTTGCATATTGTCCTGATCCCGAGACAGTTTACTCCGCAAAATTGCCGGTGGTGTATGGCGATGCAGACGGGAGGTTTGCAGGAAAGAAGCTTGTGGATTTCGGGGAGTATTTCTCGGGGCGATGGCTTTATTTCTCCGATAAGGATGGAGCTGTTGTGCAGGTGCCGGTCGGAGCGTTTGCGGGGGTTGTCGGTTTTCATGGCAAATCCTATGGATTTCTGCTGGGAGATGTCTCATCGCTTTCGGGAAGAGGAGGCAAGTCGTTCTTCGGCAAGTCCGCCGATGGCCAGGCAGATACTTACATTGCTAAATCGACATCTTTGTTTTGTAAAGGTGAGACGCGGATTGACGGCGAGATTGTTGATCCGTCCAAAACTAAGTATGCTGCCTTTCAAGTATTCTCGCAGAACGGACCAAGTTTTGTCGATGACGGCGGTAAATATGGCCGGCCTTACGTGTCGACTCTGTTCAATGACAGAAATTACAAGCAATCCGACGGTTATCAGGATCGTCAGGGCGGCGGCATCGTAGGGGAGTTGCTGATATTCAGCCGGCCGCTCGCTGCCGCAGAGCGTCGCATGGTGGATGAATATCTTTCGCAGAAGTGGTTCGGTAAAACTGAGGCTTCGTGCATAAGTGTGGGTGCGTAGGTGGGTAAATGACGGTCGTCGAGAGAGCTTTTGAGGTGGCGGGGAACCCGGTATTGGCTGGGTTGTCTGGCTTCAGCCGTCGCTCTTTCGGCTGGATCTTCGGCGATGCCTGTCACTTGCGCTCGGGGACGCGGGGAGGAGGCCGTCCCCGCAGGGGCGGCGCGGAGCGCC
>JAGBFY010000223.1 GCA_017936245.1 Kiritimatiellia bacterium | reverse complement strand
GCCGTGATGGAAAGGTGGAGAAAGGTACGCTCGACTACAACAATACCCTTCAGAAAACGTTGACGGACACCACGTATATTGGTGACCATACCGGGAAGAACTGGACACGAAATGGCACGGGTTCAAGGCGTAACATTGGCATTACGGGGGATCCTTCCACCTATCAGAGCGGTATGCGCTATCTCAACACGCAGGGCAATCACATTGCGGGCGAGGGCAAGTCGATCAACGACCAGTTCATGCGTGTGAACGCGTTTCTCGGCAATGCCGACCTCTCGATGATTCTTCATATGCTTTCGCAGCGCAGTGATACTGACCTTCTCTCCGCTCCGAAGGTACTTACGGGTCCCGGCAAGGAAGCTACGATGAAGGTTGTCACGGAGTACATCTATCCTACCGAGTATGACGTGCAGCTCACGGCTTCTGGCGGCGGTTCTTCTGGCGGTTCTTCTTCCTCCGGCGGTTCTTCCGAGATTCTTGCTGTCGTGGAACCTGAAAACTTCACGATGCGCGAAGTCGGTGTCATCCTTCAGGTTACGCCCGAGCTTTCGCAGGGTGGTCAGCTCATCAACCTCCACCTCCATCCGCAGGTCGTTTCCGATCCTACCTGGAAGAACTACGGTATGCGCATTCCGAAGTCCTCGAACTCGCAGTACGATACGTTCGGTTCCGTCTCGGCCATTTTGAGTTCGCTTGGCGAAATCCTCGGAACTGGCATCGATGAATACAAGGATATGATTGTCAATTCGGCTATGACCTCTATTGACCAGATCAACAACAGTGATGGAGCTCTCTCCTACTACGATGCTCCGATGGAGCAGCCGTTCTTCAAGACGCGCTCGATAGAGACTGATATCACGATCGCCAATGGTGCGACGGTTGTGATGGGTGGTCTTATCACCGAAGAGCGCAAGTCTATGGAGGATAAGATTCCCTACCTTGGTGACATTCCGTGGATCGGACGCTTCTTCCGTAGCCGCAGCGAATGGAGCAACAAGCGCAACCTTCTCATCTTCGTGACCGCACGTCTCGTGGATCCGATGGGTCGCCAGATCTCCATGGGTGTGACGGAGGCGACAACTGAGGCTCCCGAAGCCAAGGTAACCCCTGCTCCTGAAGGTTGATAATGGTTGTTGTTGAACAGAAATAACAACATTGCTTCCGGCATCGGCCTTGGCCGGTGCCGTGTGGCATTGAAAGAGAGAACGAATGAAAATCGTAAAGTTGATAGTGTGCCTGTCGGTGATTTCGGCGATATGCGCCGGAGTCCTCGCCGGCATCAATGTCGTCACGAAGGAGACGATCGCGAAGATCCGCGAAAAGCAGACCCTTGATGCTGCTGCTGAGGTAATGCCTTCTGCTGTCGATAAATCCAAGGTTGAGCAGATTGCCGACGGCATATTCTCCGGAAAAGATGTCTCTGGCAAGATTGCCGGCTACGCCATTGTGGGGACAGACCCTTCGGGCTATGGCGGGCAAATCGTTCTTATGGTCGGCTTTACGCCTGATTTCAAGATATCGACCTACAAGAAACTCATCGCTTCGGAGACTCCTGGCCTCGGCACAAACCTTTCAAGCCCTGCATTCATGAAGCAGTTTGAGGGTATGGACGCATCCAAACCGCTCGCTGTCAAGAAAGATGGCGGCAGAATCGATGCGATAACGTCCGCGACAATAACTTCACGCGCCGTTTGCGGTGCAATAAATGACGCCAAAAAGAAAATGGAAGGAATACTGAAATGAAACTGAATCGCAGAGGATTTCTCAAGGGTGTATCATTCGCAGCAGCGCCTTTGCTGCTTCCCGGATGCACGGCACTTACGTTCTCGTCGAACGAAAAGATTCGTGTGGCTGTAATCGGTCTTGGCCGCATTGCCACTTCATTCGAAATTCCGTGCGTTCTTGCGCGTCCTGATCTTGCCCGCATCGTAGCAGTCTGCGATCTTGACTCCCGCCGCGTCGATCTTGCCAAGTCAAATATCGAGAAGTCGTATCGCGAGAAGGGGCTTGCCGGCTATACCGTTGACACCTACAGCGACTACAAGGCTGTCTGCGCCCGCAAGGATGTCGATGCCGTGATGCTCTGTCTTCCTGACTTCTGGCATGCGCTTGTTGCGTCCACCGCGATCTGCTCGGGCAAGGCCGTGTGGCTCCAGAAGCCGTTCACCCAGACGATCAAGGAAGGCCGTCTTCTCGCCAACCTCGCCAAGAAGTACAACACGGTCATGCAGGTCGGTTCGCAGCAGCGCAGTTGGAATCAGTTCCAGGGCGTGTGCGAAGCGGTGCAGAACGGTGTGATCGGCAAGGTCAAGAGCGTTCAGGTCGGTATCGGCCTCGACAAGGCCGGCGGCATCGCCGCAGCCGAGCCTGTCCCTGCAACATTTGATTACGCAACATGGCTCGGTCCGACGGATCCGACCGTTCCGTACAACTGGACCCGTTGCCATACGCAGGATCTCAAGAAGATTACCTCCCGTCCGGGCTGGATCCAGCTTGCTCCGTACGGCTGGGGCATGATCACGAACTGGGGCGCACACCACCTCGACATTGCCCGTTGGGGTCTTGGCGCTGTCGGTCCGGAGGGTGTGTGCGGAACCTGCGAGTGGATGGATATGTCCGGCGGCAAGCTCTGGAACGTTCACACTACCTACGATCTCCACTACTCGTTCAACGGCGGCAAGACCGATGTCCATGTGTGCAACAAGTACCAGAACGGCGTCAAGTTCATCGGCGAGAACGGTGACTGGCTCTTCTGCACACGCGGTGCGGTCAAGGTCACGGCATCCGATCCCGACGTGCCGGTGCGTCCTGGCCGTCTTGGGCCGATGGCCGCCTCGAAGCCTTCTCTCCTTCCCAAGCTCAAGCCGATGAAGGGCCAGGCTACGCAGAACCATGTGGACAACTGGCTTGATGCCGTTAAGGCGAACGATCCTTCCATGACCGTGACGAACGCTCTTGGCGGACATCTCTCCACGGCGATGTGCTCGCTCGGACAGATGTGCATGGAGCTTGGACGCGGCAAGTCCTCGTTCTCCCTCAATTGGGATGCCGCCAGGGAGACGACCGGCAACGCCGCCGCTGATGCGCTGATGAAGCCGTTCGCTCGTGACAAGTACGATCTCAAGGTGAACCTCAAGGAGTTCGGCCTTGACTTCGATGAAGTGATGAAGGGTTGAGCAGCTTGAGCAGAGACCGTTCATACGATTTCATGTACGCCGCGCAGGCGACCGAGATTCTCCACGCGCCGAGCAGGGCTCTGGAGACTTTCGGTACCACTTGCGTGAACTACCATCTGCTCGCCGAGCTTGAGGACTATCCCGGTAAGATTCGTGTCCGGGAGGGTAGGCTTCAGGCGAGCAAGCCCGAGCTCATCACCCCTGAGCGCTACGTGAAGGAGGAGTTTGAGGGCTTCGGCGAGATGGCGCAGCAGTACTATGATTTCCTTAAGCAGAACGAGGACTCTCTCAAGATTCTCAAGTACGGTTACCGTCTGAAGCAGGAGTCTTTTTCCGAGCAGATAGTGACCGATACGATGGAGGCTGTCGCCGAGCGTGTCGTCAATGACGTAAAATCAGGCAATAAGCCTTTCGACACCGTGATAAAGGGAGTGGATGATCCATGGGATGTCTGTCTCATGCAGTTCTTCTGGCTCCACACGAATGCGTCCGTCTCGCACAACATGCGTGACTTCAAGAATGCGGGGATGTTCAAATGACAAAACGCACGAAGATAATTGCGATTGCGAACCAGAAAGGCGGGGTCGGCAAGACCACCACGGTCGTGAACCTCGCCGCCGCCCTGGCCCGCAGGAGCCGTACCGTGCTTGTGGTCGATCTCGATCCTCAGGCTAACGCGACCGGCGGACTGGGTCTGGAGAAGACGGACGGCTCGTCCATCTATCCGGTTCTTCTCGGCGAGGCTGAGATTGCGGATGTCATTCAGCCTACGGCGTACGACAACCTGAACATCATTCCGTCCGAGGTGGATCTTGCCGGTGCGGAGATTGAGATCGCCCGCCGTGAAGACCATCTTTCGGTGATCCGCGACGCCCTTGCTCCTGTGCGTGAGTCTGGAGTGTTCGACTACATACTTCTCGACTGCCCGCCTTCGCTCGGCATTGTGATGACAGCGTCTCTCGCTGCGGCAGACGGCGTTCTTGTTCCGATGCAGGCGGAGTTTCTCGCAATGGAGGGGCTAGGTCTCATCACGAACCTTCTTGAACAGCTCCGCGCAGGCGCGAATCCGGATCTAGAGCTGAACGGAATCCTTCTCACGATGGTGAATATGGTAGCCACCCAGACGAAGGATGTCATCGCGATGGTCAAGGAGAAGTTCGGTGATCGCGTGTATGAAACCACGATTCCTCGCAATGTGCGCACGAGCGAGGCTCCGAGCTATGGCCAGCCGGTCATCCACTACGATCCCACCTGCAAGGGGGCGGTTGCGTACAGGGCGTTCGCCAAGGAGTTCATCGCACGTACCCCCACCCGTTTCAATGAAACCGATGCGGTGCAGGAGTCGAATCCTGAAGTTGCTGAAACTGTTGTGCAGCCTGTTGCATACGAGACTGTTCCCGCCACTGCGGAAAGCGGATCTCCTGTGGTTGCGGAACCTGTAATCCAAGAATCTGAGGCCAATCATGACCAAATCTCTTGAGGATTACATTGAAGTCGTGTATGTGCTGATACACGAGAAGAACCGTGCGCGTGTGCGCGATATCGCCACGGCGCTCAAGGTCAAGATGCCGAGCGTTGTGAAGGGCATCTCTGAACTGAAGAAGCTTGAGCTGGTGACGCAGGAACCGTATGACGATGTTGAGCTTACGGCGAAGGGTCGTCGGATTGCGACGATGATTCTCAATCGACACAACAAAATCCGCGAGTTTCTGATGCTGCTTGGTGTGTCGAAGCGCATTGCAGACAAGGATGCGTGCCAGATGGAGCATATCCTGTCCGTCGAGACGATGGACCGCATCCGCGATTTTCTCAGAAAGGCAAAAGAGTCCAAAGAGGCGGCAGAGGAGCAGTCAGGAGTTGGTTTTTGGGTGGAATTCTTTTATTGATCGTTGGATATTTTACGTACGGAAAACTTGTTGAAAAGATATTCCTGCCCGATGACCGCAAGACGCCTGCCGTCGATCATCCTGACGGGGTTGATACTCTTCCTCTTCCGCAGTGGAAGAACATGCTGATCCAGCTCCTGAACATCGCAGGCGTAGGTCCTGTCATAGGCGTGATTCTTGGAATCAAGTTCGGAAAGGTTGCGCTTCTCATAATTCCTGTCGGATGCGTTCTCATGGGGGCTGTGCATGATTTTGTCGGCGGTATGATGTCCTTGCGCAACGACGGCGCGAATCTTCCGCGCATAGTTCGCAAATATCTCGGTGGTGCATACGCGACAGTGTTCTCCTGGGTTATGGCGGTTCTTCTGCTTCTGGTGGTGGCGGTGTTCATCAATGTACCGGCGAACCTAATCGACAAGACTGTCCTTCCTTCCATTTCCTTCTTCTGGTGGGCGGTTGCCATTATCTTCGCATACTATATCGCTGCGACTCTGTTTCCTGTCGACAAGATTATTGGCAGGGTATATCCGTTCTTCGGCGCACTTCTCATCGTCGGATCAATGGCTATATTTTGTGCTCTCGTTTGGGATGGGTTTAGATATCCCGACATCTTTTCCGACTCAGCGCTTTTCACCGATTTCCAGAAGGCGAATCCTCTGTTCCCGTGCCTTTTCGTGACAATTGCCTGCGGAATCATTTCAGGCTTCCACGCAACGCAAAGCCCGATTGTCGCCCGCACGATGACGAGCGAACGTCAGGCACGATCAACGTTTTTCGGGATGATGGTCGCAGAAGGGATCATTGCCATGATATGGGCTGCCGCCGCGTTGGCTATCTACAACATCTCGCCGGACAACCTTAATCTTGCGGGACCTGTGGTGCTCGGCAACATCACAACGCACTTCCTTGGAAAGTGGATGGGCGGTATCACTGTGTTTGCGATTGTCGTTCTTGCCGTGACAAGTGGAGATACCGCCCTCAGAAGCGCGCGTCTCAGCATCTCCGAGATGTTCAGCATCGACCAGGTCAGCCTTTTGAAGCGCATAATGACGACCCTTCCGCTCATCCTGATCGTGGCTGCTCTTCTCTGGTGGTCGAATCTTAGCGCGAAGACGTTCAGCAACCTCTGGAACTATTTTGCGTGGGGTAACCAGATGCTTTCGGCGACGACCCTCATGGCCGGCACCGTATGGCTGCTGCGTGAAGGGAAGAAGCTCTCCTGTTGCGTGACACTTCTTCCCGGGATGTTCATGACATCCGTTATTGCCACATTCATCCTGTGGACTCCAGGAACGGGCGGCATGCCTGTCGGGATCGTCCCGGGCGGACTCTCACTGGGTCTTTCGGTTTCGATATCTGTTGCGGTTGCCTTGATGTTTGCGGTGTGGGTGTTCCGTCGAGGATGTAGCCGGTGATTTTCCGCATAGCATTCATTTCCTTTTCTCTCATAACCGCCTTTGTCCCTGCGGTGTTTCTTCTACCGCGCCTAGCCCTTGGCCGCAGAGTCCGGATGCTGATCGCGTTTTCCCTGTTTCTGGTCTCATCGCAGTTTCTTGTGAACAGCCTGTTTGGCGGAAGCATGTTCTATCCGGCATGGCCGCCTCCTGTCGTGCTTATTTGGGGAACGTTGAATTGCGCGTTGATGGTGTTCTTCTTCATGCACATTCCGGCCTATCTGTTTCTTTGGCGTCTCTCTGTCCGTTGGCGGCGTGTGATAGCGGCTGGCCTTGCGGTTTCGGCCGTTGCGGTGACAGCTGTCGGCACGTATGAGAGCGTAAAGATACCACGTGTGAACGAAATCGAGCTGGCGTTCGACAATCTGCCGCAGGAGTTCGACGGCTACAGGATAGCGCAGCTGTCGGATATCCACTGTTCCCAGATTACGCCACGTTCCCGTTTCGAGGAAATTGTCAAGCATACAAATGCCGCCAAGCCGGATCTGATCTGTCTCACCGGCGATTATGTGGATGGATGGGTGGATCAGCTCGGGCACAAGCTTGAACCTTTCTCAGGTTTCACTGCCCGTGACGGAGTGCTTGCCATCCCCGGAAACCATGAATGCTATTGGGGATGGAGCGAATGGCGTCCATTTTTTGAGAGGCTGGGGTTTGCCGTCCTTGAGAACTCTTGGACGAACATCGTGCGCGGTCCGGCTTCCATTGTCGTTGCCGGTGTTCCGGATGTTGCTTCGTCAAGTCCGCTCAAGCGGGGCGTGGACGGACGGAAGATCCGGGACGGGGATGTGACCGTTTCTGGTCCCAATCACGAGGCCGCCTTTGCAGGCGCTCCGGAAGATGCCTTCCGCATTCTTCTGATGCACCGGCCTCATGCCGCAAGGTTCGCCGCCGAGAGATGCAATGTCAGCCTTCAGCTATCGGGACATACCCATGGAGGGGGATTGCCTGGGCTATACTGTTTGGTGTCCCATTGGAATCAAGGTCACGTGCGCGGCATGTATGAGGAAGGGCGGATGAAGCTCTACGTCTCTCCCGGTACCGGGCAGTGGGCGGGCTTCCCTCTCCGCCTTTTCAATCCCTCTGAAATCACCCTCTTCACACTTCGCCGTTGCGTTAAACCTAAATTCGGCAGTTGAGCGATGTAAATAAACGGTTCACCGTTGAAAACATAGGGCGATGTGACATTTTGGCCTTTCACCCATTTGGAGAAAAACCAGAAACCGATTTGGAACACTATTTTCAGGGGTAAAATGTATTTTTAAGGTTTCAACTGCCGAATTTAGGTTAAATGATTTGTCTGACGTCCTACACAATTTACAATTTACATTAACTTCGGTTTTTTCCTTGCATTACCCCCCCCCCCCATCTAGTAGAACAGAATCCCCACATCCACTCCACGAAGACCCTCTCGAACATCCCACTTTTTTTCGAACAGTCCCCTATTCGAACAGTCCCCCTATGCATGCATACGAATGCGAGAGAATTCACTCCGAATAGAATTCTCATTTACTTCCCGCGTGGTTTTTGGTATCATTTTGCGGCGTTGGGACAGATAAGGCGCGTTACGGATGGCGAAATGCAATGCCGGAAGCGTCTGTCGGCCCGACAAGGAGGCCGTAGCAGCATGACGGCTTGAGCGGCAATGCGGCCACAGCGACAGCAAGGTACAGGAACAGGACTGCAGTCCAAGCAGGAATGCGGCAAAACGAGAAATGCAGCAGGAACATGAAAGGAGAACGCCATGGACAGGACGATAGCCAGACATCTTGCGAAGCGGGGGATGACGCCCACGAAACCGCCCAAGGCGAGTCTTACCTTCTCGGAGCGCAATCCCGACTTCTTCAAGTGGTTCTACGAATCCGTGATGGGCTTCGACTCCGAGGAATACCGCCGCGAGTTCTGGAGGGAGGCCAGAAGGACGGGCCATACGATAGGCCATGTTCCCTACGGGCTGAAGGAATACCACCGCAGAAGAGACTCCCGTCTGGAGGGAGCCGCAATCATCCTGGAGCTTCTCATCGGCGGGAGTGCGCTTGCCGTATGGCTCATCCGCCGGATGGTCGACAGGCACATACAGCGTCTGCGCCGCCCCACATACTACGAGACCGAGCGCGCAAGGCGCCTTGGCCTTGCCGAAGAGCGCCGCCGCATC
>JAGBFY010000222.1 GCA_017936245.1 Kiritimatiellia bacterium | reverse complement strand
TCGTGCGAAAATGCGCTTTTCGGCAGATCCGACGGCATGACCTGAAGATTGCCGAACTCACCGTAATAGCCAATTCCGCTCATATGCGTGAAGCTGAACCCCTCTATTGTACGGTGCACATACGAATATCCGGGACCGTTATCCCCGCCGGTTATCGTATCCGGCGAAAGCTGCACCATTCCAAAAGGCGTCGCTGCTCCAGGAAACGTCTTCCCGAATCCATGTATCGACTCGTTGCCGCGAAGACCTGATTCGGGATACGTAACCGTACCGATGAACGGATCGATACAATCGACCATTTCCCGTTCCGCCACAACCGTCTGAACCATGACGGCAAACAACAATGTCGCTGCGCACATCTTCATCTCTGATATTTTCCCGCCTGCACAACTATTAATTCATTCCACACTCTCATCAAATATTATCTGTGTAGACTATCGATTGACGGAAAGAACCAACCTATACACAGAGGCGATCGCATCTTCGCACGGACAGGCCTCGATCTCGACGGAACTTCCATCCTGCCTCCAACCGACTTTCACATTTCCACCATCCATGCGCTCAACGGACTTGACGGCACCAACACCATCTATACGAACGGGAGCCTTGCCGTCATCAAAATCCATCACATACACAACGCTCCCCTTTTGGGTAAGAAACACTCGTGACGCCTTGGCGGATGCAGTACGCGCACGGTCTGCGCCGTAGATGGCCGCACCAAAAGTCTCAAGCCAGGCCCCCACTTCCAGAAGACGGGACTCCATGATCGGAGGAATGCGCCCATCTGCAGTAGGGCCGATATCCAGCAGGAGATTGCCGCCTCCTGATACAGTCTTCGAGAGCAGCTCAAGTATATCCTCTGTGGACATGTAGTCGGCCGCAGTCTCAAAACGGTTGTAACCGAAGCTCCGTCCGATTCCGCGGCATTCCTCCCATGGATGGTGTATCTCACCAGCCTCTCCGTTTCCGTCGACAGATCCGTATTCCGTCGTGAAATGTCCGCCATGACGTCCCCTACAGCCCTTGCCCCAACGGTCATTTACGACAACATTATCACGAACCGGAGATTCATTGTAAAGCCAAGCAAGGAACTCCTCGCTACGGAGTTCCTTATCGGTGAAATCCCATTCCCCGTCGGGCCAGATTATGTCGGCGCGATATCGTTCTACAAGTTCCTTGAGCTGAGGGATGTTCATGTGCGCCGCCCAATCCTTTCCGGACAGCGGTGTCACGTCTCTGCGATTCAGGAAGTTCGTCGTGCACAGAGGATTGGCGTACTCGTAGAGCGAATAGTAGAACCCGTACCTCAGCCCTTCGGCGCGAACGGCATCCCCCAGCTCGCCGCAGATGTCCCGACCCGGTCCCAATGCGACGGAATTGAAGTATGGAGAGCGAGCGCTAGGCCAAAGTGCATAGCCATCATGGTGCTTTGAAGTCAACACCACGTATTTCGCTCCAGCCTTCCTGAAAAGCCTCGCCCATTGGGCAGGGTTGAAATTCTCCGCACGGAACCTCGAAGCGAAGTTCGCATACGGGGCATTTGCATACACCTTCTCATGGTGATCGAGAAACGCCCTTTCCTTGAGGAGCAGACGGCCGTGATACCATTCCGAATAGCAGACGCTGCCGTGCCCGGCATCCGAATCCGTAGGCGCATACGCAGGAACAGCATATATGCCCCAATGTATGAATATTCCAAATTTTGCATCACTCCACCATGTCGGAACGGGGCGGCTGTCCAGCGAAGTCCAATCGGCCTTATACGCTGCGCTGACGATTATCGGCAGCGCAATCAAAGCAGAAACCGCAATGAGAACACGGAATTGTTTTATCATTTTCAATCCTTTCATTTTACAGGTCTGAAATCAAATACGACCGATGCCTTGCGGACAGGTTTCAGAAAGCGCACCGCGTAACGCGAAACGGTTGGTCTGCCAGGGTTTTCAATCTGGCTATGCTGAAGACGCCATTCCGCATCTCCAACAACCGAAATGGACAGCATCAATCTTCGACCAGATGTACGGTCGGTCAGTTCATGCGCCCCTTTCGCCAGTTCACGAACATCGCAATATGTCACGAACGGGGTTTCAAATTCCACTGAGGACGAAAATTCCGCGTGATCCGCAACCATAAACGACGGAGCGGCCCGGTTGTAGGTGAAATGCCGTTCCATCCGTTCCAGTGCAGGACAGACATAAGCCAACGACAGATCAAGAATCAGTGAATCCGCCTTATCCGTGAAAGCGGTCCGGATCACCTTTGCGGAGGCAGCCCGCCCTGTCGTCTGCAGTCGACCATCGATAACCGGAACAGGATGTCCGTACGAATTTATCATCTTCGAATCGTACCGCCGGTCTGAAAACGTCCTCGCCGTGTAGATTTCGCCACCGGGATCACCCGCCATTTCAACTCCGCCATACAGAACCACATAGCTGCCAAGATCATTGTGATTGTGCGCTTCATCGTTATTACCGCCCTTCAGGGCAACAGAAAACGGCAAACGGGCCGAGTCATGCTCCGGACGGCCAATCAGAACCTGAGCATGCGGATACCAGCTTCTAACAGGCAATGCGTCAGATGCGGTCCCTTTAGGCTTCGCTCCAAATGCAGTGAATGCCGTACGGTAGAGATTGGGACGCCACCCTCCACGGGAATCGAACTGACTACCGCCTGTTTCCGGCGGTGACAGCATCGAATCTGGCACAAGATCCGGCCAACGCCCGGCTATCATCCACAAAAGATCAGGAAACGGGGCGCCTCCGCCATCTGCGAACCACGCACTCCTGCCTTTCTCCACCTGACAGGCAATACCGTACTTCGCCATGTCGCGTCCACCATTCTCCGACAGGAAATCCCAGCGTCCGTCCGTAGCCTCAAATATGGTGAAGCCCAACTCAAGCGCATTCCCGAACCCAAAGTTCCAATAGCCAACTCCTTCAGTGCAATAACCGTCTTCATCATAGGCATAGCGGAAGCGGGGATACAGCCGTTCCACGAATTCTGCGGCCTCGGCACGGATGCGACGATCCTTTTCTATGATGAAAACCGTTGACAGAGTACACCCGCCGCAAACCGCGATCCAATTGTTTCTGATGTTCACCCAGTGATTGCGGAACGCCGCGCCCGATGTTCCGTCTTCAAGTCGCATGTCTGCATAAAACGGAACCAATATCCGCCTGCGTATCTCCTTCTCGACACGGGCCACAAGTTCAGGGTTGAGACGGGATTTCAGCCAAGCGCACGCAGTCGCCATCTCAAGAGCCTTCCGGCAGCTGAAAATATCGCCTTTTTCCGCGCCGTGCAGCGTTCCCTGCTCCAGGTCATGCATAGGGACGACCCATGTGGGTTCATCGCACATGGCTTCCATGTAGTCAGATATGCGAGGGACGAAACGCCCCTTGTTTTCAAGGCACTCGGCAAGGACAAGTGTCGTGAATTCACCAAGGCGGGCGAAGAACGGAGTCTCGAACGAACGGCGGTCTCCGAATTTCCGGAATCTGTCGTATGCGGTGCGATCCCATAGCGACATTGGCCGTGCAAGCACCTTTTCGGCTTCCT
>JAGBFY010000221.1 GCA_017936245.1 Kiritimatiellia bacterium | reverse complement strand
CGGCGTGTGATAACCTCGAAACGGTGGTCGGTATAGCATTTGAAGAAGTCCTTCAGGTTGAGGATCTTCGGTCTGCCGCCGTCGATTGCGAGCATGATCGCGCCAAACGTCGTCTGTAGCTCGGTGTGCTTGTAGAGGTTGTTAAGCACTATCTGTCCGACGGCATCGCGCTTCAGCTCGACGACGATGCGCACATCGGCTTTCGATTCGTCTCGGATGTCGGAGATTCCCTCGATGACCTTCTCCTTGACGAGGTTCGCCATGTGGATGATCATCTCGCGCTTGTTTACGGCGTATGGGATCTCTGTGATGATGATGCGTTCGCGTCCGTTCTTCTCGGTTTCGATCTCGGCCTTGCCGCGTACACGGAGCTGTCCGCGCCCGAGTTTGTACATGGACGATATTCCGTTGTGTCCGCAGATCTGGGCGCCGGTCGGGAAGTCGGGGCCTTTGACGAACTGCATCAGGTCGTCGATCGTGCAGTCGGGGTTGTCCACATAGTGAGTGATGCCGTCGCAGAGTTCGCCGAGATTGTGCGGCGGAATGTTTGTGGCCATACCGACTGCGATACCGGACGAGCCGTTGAGAAGGAGGTTGGGAAGCTTTGCAGGGAGTACGGACGGTTCCTTGGTGGTTTCGTCGTAGTTGGGAACCATGTCAACGGTCTCTTTTTCGAGGTCGTTGAGCATCTCCTCCGTAATCTTCTGCATGCGCACTTCGGTGTATCGCATGGCGGCGGCGCGGTCGCCATCGATGGAGCCGAAGTTTCCGTGGCCGTCCACGAGCGGACACCGTAGGGAGAAATCCTGCGCCATGCGGACGATGGTGTCATACACGGCGGTGTCGCCATGCGGATGGTACTTACCGATCACGTCACCGACAATACGTGCGCTCTTCAGGTGCTTTGAGTTCCATGTGTTGTTGAGCATGTGCATCGCATAGAGACAACGGCGATGCACAGGCTTCAATCCGTCTCGAACGTCGGGGAGTGCGCGACCTACAATGACGGACATCGAATAGTCGATGTAGTCGCGGGCCATCTCGTCTTCGATATTGACGTTTTCAAGAATGCCTGCGGCGGCGGGCGCTTCTTCGGGTACAGCCTGATTTATCTCTTCTTCAGCCATTTCGGAACTCGTTACATTCATTGTTGTTTAAAATATCTACGTATTATACCATAATATTCCTTCTGAAATATTGTCATGTCCAGAAACACTGGGATTGACCTCTGTTCTCTAAAATGGTATCATTGACACTCAAATTTTCAAGAGAAAAAGTATCCAACCAAGGAGAATAGAGAATGAACATCAAGGTTATCGGTGCTGCGGCACTGGCGGCGGTCTGTGTTGCCGGCTGCTGCAAGAATGAGAATCTGCTTACGGTCAACGGAAAGTCGCTTTCCCGTTGCGAGCTCGACAAGGACGTTGCCGCGCTCATGGAATCTCGCAAGATTCCTGCCGAGCAGATGGAAGAGGCTAAGAAGATGTTCGAGAACCAGCTTGCGCAGAAGTTCCTCATGGAGACACTTCTCCTTGCGGAGGCGAAGAAGCAGGGTCTTGACACTGTGACCCCCGAAGACCTCCAGAAGAAGAAGGATGAGATCATCAAGGAAGGCGCGAACAATCCCGGCGCACCCAAGAGCTTCGAAGAGTTCGCCGCAAAGTATCCCCTCGGCAAGGACAAGGCGGAGCAGGCTCTCAAGGATGTGATCGTGATTCAGCGTCTTCTCAAGAAGGAAGTTGAGGACAAGATTGCGATCGACGCCGCCGAGGTCGAGAAGACTCTCAAGAACCTCACGGACGCCGCCGCCAAGGCCTCCAAGGATGCCGCCGGCGCCGAGACCAAGATCAAGGAACTCAAGGCTCAGCTCGCCAAGGTCGCGGCTAAGGATGTCGCAGCCAAGTTCGCCGAGCTCGCAAAGAAGGAGTCTGCTTGCCCCTCCAAGGAGAAGGGTGGAGATCTCGGCGAGTTCGCGAAAGGCCAGATGGTTCCTGAGTTCGAGAAGGTCGCGTTCTCCATTGAACCCGGCAAGGTCTCTGATCCTGTGAAGACCCAGTTCGGCTGGCATCTCATCCTCGTCACGAAGAAGGTTCCCGCCGTCAAGGCCGAAGGCGACAAGCCTGCTTCCCCTGAGAAGGTTCAGGCCTCCCACATCCTTCTTTCCGCCCGCGCCGCTCAGCCTGTGCCCACCAAGGCTGATGTCGAGAAGCGCATGAAGATGATGAAGTCACAGCAGGCGATGGGTG
>JAGBFY010000220.1 GCA_017936245.1 Kiritimatiellia bacterium | reverse complement strand
TGTCTTGTTCTTCGGAGCGACAAACAGCATGCTTTCCTCGTCCAGCAAAAAAGCCACGTCAGGCGCATAGGGACTCTTCCTGTTGGTAAGCAGCAACGCATCGGCCGGGGAATATCTCTTCAAGACACTCCAGAGTTCAGGATCTTCCTGCCATCCATCGCCAAAAAGATCCATCCACCACGAACACATCCCGCGAACGGCTTGAAACGCAAGATTGCGCGAATACACATCCTTGGTTTGCGACTGCGTGGCGCAACCGCTGTAATTAGGACTCTCATCAAGCCGCGGTCGCGGAACCAGATAGGTGCGGGTATCGTCCTCCGCCACCCATAGAATTCCCTTGCGATGAATCGTCTCGACAGGAACCATCTGCGGTGTCGATCCAAGCCAACCGCGAGAACGGCGGTAAGAGTTTGGTGCGCAGATCATGTCAACATAACTGGATGCCTTGTCGAGAAAACGCCTAAATGCGTAGTGCCCCGTCCCGGCTGGACTTGCCGCCAGCGCAAATGACAGCTCCCATCCATAACCAAAGAAAGTCAGCACAAGCTTCTTACCCTCAGTCTCTTCTCGCGCCACGCGGGACACCTCAACAACGAAATCGCACATTTCATCCTGCAAATAGCGGTTGAACTGAATGATACGCGAATATTTGACTGGATTAATCACGCCTAATGGATCCTGCACAGCTGCACGCCGTTCAACCGGAGTAGGCACCTCCGCCGATGTCCAGCCATCATCACCGTTCCGCCTAAGCCACTCCCTGAACGATTCCTTCGTACAGGGATCGTATCCACACATACGACCAAGCGAACCCTGATAGAACCATTCGTTTGTGTTCTGCCCAGACGGATGTATGCCCGCAAAATTATACGGATACTTCTTCATCAGATGACGGATCGTGCGCCGAAGGTAGTCAAGGGACTCTTTCCTGTAAAGCGCGGAAGATACGCTCGCATACATAGGGTGAGGTGGCTTCTCCATCACCATCCTGCATTCCGGATGAGCCTTGATCCACCATGCCGGAGCATTCAATGTGACCCGAGGGACTATCAGAGCGTCCGGACAAACTGATATGATGCTGTCGAACGCATGGTCTAGCGTCTCATAGCTTTCTTCACCTTCTGGCATCCAGCACGGCGGCGCGTAAAATGAGAAGAAGCGCACACCCGCCGCAGCGGCGAGTCGCGCCTGAACCGCTAGCGTATTGTGGTCCAGATTGGCGGGAGCGACATCATGGCATGGAGCGAAAAACGGACCTGGGCCTTGATGCCTGACCCTGGGACGGATCCAACTGATCCCCTCCGCCTTTGCTTCAAACCTCAATACGCTTCTGGCGCCGGCGGGAAAATTGAAGGTCTGAGATGAAAGTTCCGAGTTGGCGTCATGGTTTCCGCGGAAGTCAACCGTAAAGGATGTCCCGTCCCCGGCCGTCTTGAGAGCCTTGGCGTCTTTCGTTTCGCCACCAAGCCGCCACTTCAAAACCGGAGAGATGTTCGTTCCGTCTCGCTCGATCCTGAAATTCCGAACCTCAAGCATTCCTGCGCCAGGCTGAAACTTGAAAAGCACGTAGCCCCCATTCACCGTCACATTTGTCAATATAGGGACTGAATACTCCTGCCATTCCGCGCCCACCGGCAAGGCTCGCATGTTTTCACGCCCCCAGAACATATGAGGAGCAACTGGCTTATCGTCCACAAACGTCACCGGTCCGCCAGACGTCTGCCGGACGCGCACCACGCGATGCTCCACTCGGTCACCCGCAAAGCCTTCGAACCATGCAGCAAAAGACAGAATGGTGAAATATGCAACAGCCTTCATTGTCATCTGATTAAACCTTTCTTTATCCTATCGAACATAAAAAATGAAGCCGGGACGAAATTCATACACCCATGTCAAGCGCTTCGCACCAATCTCGTTATAGTCAACATTTACAACGCTTTCATCCCCTTCGGCAATCTTTCGCCAACCTGTTTCAGATTCATGGTCGGTGACTTCCAGCACATACCCTTCAAATCTCCATCGCCCCAATCTTCCCGTATCGACCGTCCCATACGGGGTCGATGCAATCAGCGAACGAGGCACAATCAGCGAACGCCCATGTCCTACAGCGGGGCTGCACGGTATAAAACCCCCTATCGACGCTGGCTGTGTCTGCACGATAAGGTCGGTTGTCGTCTTGTACGGATTGCCAGGCTTCGTCAGATAGCCGATTCTTGTGTCACTGTCCAAACCGAAATCTCGAAATGTAATCCAGCCTACGCACTCCGGTGCATTTGGATATTTCAAATCAAACCACTCCTTTTCAGCATCATTCAACTGTCTGTCAGCTGCGCTCGCCTTTTTCTTCAAATCATCCCAACCTACAGCGCCGATACAAGGAGTGAAGCAGCAGTTTGTATAATTGTTCTGGTTACTAGCAATGAATGAACCTGTGCCCACAGTCGGAGGGCATCCCATAAACCAGCATGTCACCGCCCGACCTTTAGTGACCTTCAACGACTGATTCGCAGAAAGGTCAATTGGATCTCCGTCATTTCTTTTCCCGATTATAACATGATCCAGTTGATCGATCGAAAGGATCGCCTGTGAACCCCAAATGTCGATTCCCGACTCGGTACCCACCTCAAGATATCGCGACGCATATAAGTTGTAGAATGCTTTTGAATTCACCTTCGACAGTTTTGGGAAGCGGTGATAAAATCTCTGCCAGCTCGTTCCTCCCATCGATTCCACACCCACCTCTGCCAAATTAGGAGAATTGAAAGTTGCTTCATAGATTCCGCTTTGTCGACCAAGATTGTAAAAGGCATAGTCTCCGACCTTCTTCAGTTTGGGCGCATCGAATTTGAAAGTCTGCAACCCCCGATAACCGTAAAACGCCTTGGAACCGATCGACTCAAGTGCCGGAAGATTGGCTGACAGCGATTCTATTGAGGAATTAAAATTATTATATTCCCCACTAGAAAAGGCCATCTTTCCTATCGTGACAAGCTTATCTCCACCCAAAATCAGGTTGGAGATCCTCTCTTCGCTCCCGGAAAACGCACTGTCCGACACTTCACCTACAAACCACTGCACGGTACCGTCATGGATCATCTTTGAGATATCCAATTCAGAGGCCGCTTCTGGAGCAACCTTGCAACCGACAATAGTCAAAGTCCGTTCTGCAGCGTTTTTCATTTCAACATTTAAAGTCCAGACGCCGTCAGACAACGTTTTCCCAACACTGTCATATTTCCAGCATTTGACGAATACCGGCTTCAGATAGAGGCCTTCATTGAGCGCTAGCGAGAATTCGGTGGAATACCGGAATTCTTCAGGCACATTTCCCTCCCATCTAACTAGACAGCAGTTTTCGTCAGGCTCCGCCTTTACGCTAACTTGCGTTCCCTTCTCATAGGTCGCCGGCGTTACGCTGACTGACCCGCCCGTCGAATCAGCAACCTGCACACCCGGCACCTGACAGCTGTAAAGCCACGTGATGCGCTTTGAACTGCACTCCGCAAAATCCAACGAAACATCACCGCCGACATCATAATCGTTTGTCACAGGAGCTGACCATCCATTGAAAGAAGCATCCTCTACCACATACTTCACCGGAATATATTGTCCGAACGCGCTTGAACTCTCGACGGCGGAAACATTCTGGACCAGCTCGGAGCTCGTCATTAATTCATGAACACCGCCTGAAGGCACTATACCGCCAACATATTCCGGTTCGTTGCACACATGCAAATCGGGAACCACATATGATACATCGCCGCGAGCAAGAACGGCAAAACGGCCGGTGGCCTTTGTCCCTCCAAAATCCTCATAGGAAACCCAGCCGATGGGCTGTGATGCGTCATCATAGATGTCACGATAAGCTGAAACCTCATCCGCGCTGAGCGGACGGAGGCGAGCAGCCTCGACGACGCAATCCCAGCCAGAAGCGGATTTGTCCACGACAAAACGAATGTAATTTTCGGGCGGACACGTCTTGTCACCGACAAAACCGGTTCCGACAAAGACTGGCGGCCCACCGCGGAACCAATAAGAAGTGCGCTTCGGCGATAATGCGGTGGTGAAGGTCACTGTATTTGAGCCGAACACGATATTGCGGCGAAGTCCACCATCTGCCCGGTTCATCCTCGACACGGAATAACTCCCGAATTTTTTCACACCATTCCCAAGCTCAACAGATCTGAATCCAATATCGAGCAACACCTCATTCTCTAAAGAAGTCAAGGAGGGCAGTCTCAGAACACCGTCAAAATCAATGTATCTCATCCCAGCGTACATAATTTTCGTTACCTTGGGCAGATATATGTCGGCCTTGGGCCATGTGGAAGGATCAGCCGAATCTTTACCCGTGACATTGCACCCTAAAAACGCAAGTGACACTGATCCAACCGTGGTAAGCTTAGGTGCATGAAAGCGCAAGCTCGAAATCCAACGGAGATTGCCGAACGCACCATTGCCAAGCGTCGTAAGGGCCGGCAACACTGCATCCAGAGTAGTGAGATTTTCAGACGGATACTTAACCGTGTCGGAGCTATTGCCAAACGCATGAGAACCTATCGTCACAAGCTTTTCTCCAGACAGCTTAATCCCGGTCATCTTTCCGACCGCATTTGTGAATGCCCCCTGAGATATCTTCGCTACATACCATTTTTCACCGCCTCTCATAATTTCCCTTGAGAGATCAAGGGCAAACAGATTTTGAGGCTCATTGGCGCACCCATCTACGGAGACCGTTTTTGCCTGCTGATCAATCTCGCTTACCTTCAGAACAACCGCTCCATCGGTCATAGTTCCGCTTTTGCCACCGTCATCAATGGAGAGGGTCCATCCGAGATTTGCCCCCATCGCCAGCTTTGTCATAAGCATCGGCGTAAAAATCATCAATATGGTGAAGGCTCTTGCAAAGCCCTGTCGCCAAAACTTTGATAATACTATTGACCGCGCATGGCGCCTACTCTTTTCTGAGTTTCCGATTACAACAGTTCCGTTCATAACTTTGCTCCTCATCCTTTACTTTCATAAAATGAAAATACTGCCATCCCACGGGCGAGCGAGACGGATTCCCTCTCCTCCTTAAGAAAAAGGTCACAGGGAATATAACATATTGCTTTTTTTTTTTGTCAAGTGTTTTTGATAATTATGCACAATTGATTGATCTTTGAGATTTGAAATGACGCAAAAGAAAAACGGGCAAGGAAGCATCTCGCCCTGCCCGATTGCTCAGAATATCTCAACAAAAAAGGCGGCATCCCGCCGCCTCTCATCTCTCATTACTCATCTCTCATCTCCCATTACCCATCTCTCATTACTCATCTCTATACCCGCGCCTTTATCGCAGCAACTTCCCCCGCATCCATTTTCGTGAAGCCGAAGCACTTCTTGCCAAGGTCTTTCAGCGAGGCGCCGATAAGGTACAGTTCCTTGTCATCGATAATCAAGAAACGGTCATGAAATGCCATCGAGGTCGTGACCGAAAGGCCGCCATACTGCGCGGTGAACTTTGCGATGTCGCTTGCGGCAAGCTTGTTGCCACGAGGTGAAGTTACCACTTCAACCACAACACCCTTGCGCTTCTTCGCAAGCATATCAAGCGTACCAGTCCCCACCCAACT